>CAYLWK010000151.1:0-9819 GCA_964387255.1 uncultured Oligoflexia bacterium | reverse complement strand
GTGCAGCGATATTGAAAAGAATTTCTCCCCGTTTTACTGGGGAGATTTGCTTCCAGTTTTTGAATGCTTTTTCTGCTGACGAGACTGCTTTTTCTACTTCATCTGCCGAGCTCTGCACGACGTCAGCAATTTTATTTCCTGAAGAAGGGGAGACTTTATCAAAAGATCTTTCGCTCTTTAGATTGCGCTCACCTTCATTGTTAATTCGATTCACTATTTTTTCTGGATATTTCATTTTTTCACCTTTAAAGTGCCGTCCATCCACCGTCTACTACTAAATTGGATCCTGTGACATAAGCTGAGCTATCACTCACCAGGAAAACAATTGGATCAATGTAATCCTCTACTAGAGCCATTCTTCCTATGGGCACTCTCTTAGCATAAGCTTCAAGGAATTCGGAATCCTGATGATTGAAAACTCCCCCCAGAGTAAGCGTGTTGACTCTGACGTTTTGTCTGCCCCAATAGGTTGCTAAATATCGAGTCAAATTGTAAATTCCTGATTTGCTAGCAGAGTAGGCCACGGGCTTAAAAAAATTTTCACCTCGCGTCCTTCGGTATTCGTATAAGCTTTGATCAGGCGAAACCATGCCGTAAATTGAGCCAATATTCACGATGGATCCTTTTTTCTGCCTTGCCATAGCCAATCCAAAGACTTGGCAGCATAAAAAGATTCCTTTCAAATTGACATTCAATACTTTATCCCACGCTTCTTCAGGATAACTTTCAAATGGTCCAGTTTCTTCGACTGGTGCATCCGGGGGGGCATCTACACCTGCATTATTTATCAACCCATCGATTGATCCCCAATCTTCTTGAATCTCATTCGAAGCCGCTTCTAAGTGGCTCTTGTTCGTTATATCGACACTTAATATTTTCAAGTTTTTATTTGGATTTAGGTCAATAGCCCGGCAGTCGATTGCGGCTACTTTCGCTTTCCTTTCGAGTAAAGCAGAGGTGTATGCTCGGCCGAGTTGACCAGCAGCACCTGTCACGATTATCACTCGATCTTGGATATCACTCACTGATCTAAATCCTCAAATCGAATGTAGGTGTCCTCGCTTAAGTCCGATTTTACAGTTTTTCCTAAAAGCTCCTCAAAGAAGTAAGGCTCTAATCCCTCACCTCCAGGAGATTTTAAGGTTAGATCTTCTTCACCAATGCGTTGTCCTGCTTTTAGATCCTTTGCTGCAACAATGCTCTTGCTCATTTTTTTAATTGGACCCTCTTCAGATGCATGGACCTTCTTTTCACCATTTCCTAAGGCAATTCTTGCTCTTTTTAAATCTCTAATCATTTTTCTCATGCCGATCGGCTCCAAAGAAAACTTATGATCAGTTCCTTTTTGAGCCCGATTCAAAGTGAAGTGTTTTTCGACAATCCTTGCGCCAAGCATATAAGCAGCAAGAGCCATTGCGATGCCGTTGTCATGAGAGGAAAGGCCAATCACTGAATTTGGGAAGCTCTCCCTATATGTTTCTATTACTTTTAAGTCCAATTCTTCGTAAATCGGTGGATAACCAGCCGTGCATTGTAAAATAGCCACCTCTTTATTAATGGGGTAGACGGCTTCGTAGGCTCGCTGAACGTCTTCGAATGACCCTCCACCGGTACTGATAATCATGGGACGACCAATTTTAGCAACATGCTTCAATAAGGGGATGGACCGAAGATCACCTGATGCCATTTTGTATGCTGGCATGTCGATGCTTGCCAGTTCGTCGGCACTTTTAAAATCAAACGCGGTCGCAAAAAAAGTAATCTCAAGTTCTTGGCATTTTTTCTGAATGGCCTTGTAAGCCTCAATGTCTAGTTCTAAAAATTCACGATGTTTTCCATAGGTTTCGCCATAGCTATTGTCATTGTCGTATGGGCGCTCGTACATTGCTTTGGTGTAAAGGCTCTTGTTATGCCGCTTCTGAAGTTTGACAGCATCGGCGCCTGCTTCCTTAGCTGCTTTTATCATCTCAAGACAGGTCTCTAAAGACCCCCCATGATTATTACCAATTTCAGCAATAACATAGCAGTCTGAGTCATCTGCTATTCGTCTTTCATCTATAAAAAGTTCCCGTGCCATGGCTACCCCATTTTATATTTGTTAATTTCTGGAGGTTATACATGAGAATCATCGTTAGACCAAGATGATCTCTAGATATTATTGGAGCTTCAATTTTATCCATTTTAGTCTTGATTAAGGCTATTTTTAACTTCTAAGAGGAGTGTGTTTTAAAAAATCATTCGCGTATTCTTTAACTATAGCGATAAAGTTGCCCCAACCGTTCTCGTCTCGTAGTTTGCATGGATAAGATTTCAATTCTCGCCATCGGTGCCTTTGACCGTATTGATTGACCGGAAACCATTCTGATAAAAAAACCAGATAATTTTTTTCAAGTAAAAAATTCCCCAAGTCCTGGTAGCAATACCCCAAAGGTTGAGTCTTTTTATCTTCAAATTCCACCATGACGAGTTTTGGCAAATATTTCTCAAAATCAAGCCCCTTTAAGCAAAATAAGTCATATCCTTCCGTGTCAATTTTTAAATAATCTATATTGATTATATCCCGTTGCTTCAGGGCATCGTTGAGAGTGACAACAGAAACGTTCGTTAACGGAGAATGGGAAGCGTGAAAATTATTCAATGATGAGATCCCTGTTGACTCAGGGCTCTCATAAAAAACCTGTGAGTCTCTTGTGTAATCTGCGACGGCTGCCTCTATCAAATCTAAGTTTTTAAATTCTGGGATGTACTGAATATTTTTCGGATTAGGCTCAAAAGCCAGCACATGCCATCCTTTACGAAGGTAGGGGTAAAAGGTCTCACCCCGATGAGCCCCGACATCTATCATTTGACCTGATTTTTGATCCTTAAAATAATCGAAGATCCACTGTGATTCATCTTGCTGGTGGCTCAGCTGGCTCTTTTTCAAGACGAGATAATGTAACCCTTTTTTACCCAATACTTTTTCTATAATCTGCTTTGTTTTTTTCTTGAGCAAATTAGACTGTTTGTTCACATTCTGCATAGGCCCACAGCTGACATTTTCTTTACCTTGACTGTCAACGACAGTAGCACGAATAGTTATCGCCAACTGGCAATAAAGGAGGTAAGACATTATCATGTTCTCTAACAAAGTCATCTTAATAACTGGTGGAACTGGGTCATTTGGTAAAAAATACACCGAAACAATTTTAAAAAAATATAGTCCTAAAAAAGTTATTGTCTTTTCAAGAGACGAGCTGAAACAATATGAAATGGCTCAGGCTTATAATGATCCTGTAATGCGTTATTTTATAGGAGATGTTCGAGACGATAAGCGCCTAAAGCAGGCAATGCGTGGAGTAGACTACGTGATTCATGCAGCAGCTTTAAAACACGTTCCAATAGCAGAGTATAATCCTTTTGAATGTATTAAAACAAATATCCATGGGGCAGAAAATGTGATCAATGCTGCTATTGAAAATGGTGTGAAAAAGGTAATGGCATTGTCAACGGATAAAGCAGCCAATCCTATAAACTTATATGGTGCAACTAAGTTAGCATCAGATAAGTTGTTTATCGCTGCCAATAATATCGCTGGCGGCCATGAGACACGCTTTGCAGTGACGCGTTACGGAAATGTTATGGGCTCCAGAGGTTCTGTAGTGCCTTATTTTGCAAAGTTAA
Organism: uncultured Oligoflexia bacterium; assembly: GCA_964387255.1. Taxonomy (GTDB): domain Bacteria; phylum Bdellovibrionota; class UBA1018; order UBA1018; family CAUJDS01; genus CAYLWK01. Next base: position 6,156 of record CAYLWK010000151.1, on the reverse strand, counting down.
TTAAAAATGGAGTTCAAAAACTGCCTATTACAGATGAAAGAATGACTCGGTTTTTTATCACGCTTCAAGAAGGTGTGGATTTTGTTTTGAAAAATTTTGAGCGGATGTACGGTGGAGAAATTTTTGTTCCTCGTATCCCGTCAATGAAAGTGGTGGATCTTGCAAGTGCGATGGCACCGGACTTACCAACAGAAATCATTGGAGTGAGACCGGGAGAGAAACTTCACGAAGTCATGTGTCCGGCGGATGACTCTCATCTGACTTTACGTTTTGAAGACCATTACGTTATTCGTCCCTCGATAGAGTTTGTCGGTAAAAAAGACTTCACTACTAATGGCATCGGTGAAAAAGGAAAACCTGTTGAAAGTGGCTTTGAGTATCATTCTGGAAATAATACTGAATTTCTAACAACGGATCAGATGAAGGATATGCTTCGCACCAACTAGGTTTTGAAGTTTAAGGCAGATAAGAACTCTTCTTGTCAAGCGCCGTTCAATGCATGAAATGCTCTTAAAGTTGTTGTATCGATTTTCTAATAGCTTCAATAGAGTAATTCAAAATTTCGTCCGTCATTTTAGGATAGATTGGTAATGAAATCACTGATGAGTAAAAGTTCTCTGCACGGGGAAATTGGCCTTTTTTGAAGCCAAGCTGTTGATAGTACGGATGATAATGAATTGGAACATAGTGAACCTGAACGGCTAACCCGGCTTCCTGTAAAAGAGTGAATAGCTTTTTCCTATATTTCGAATCTCTTAGTCTCAGGGGATAAAGGTGCCACCCAGATTTTACGTTACGGCGTTCTATCGGAAGAATCACTGAATCCAAATCTTTCAAGGCGTCATTGTAAGACTCAGCAATGCTTTGCCTTTTCTTAATAAAGGCCGTCAAATGATCTAACTGAGCAATCCCAAGGGCAGCTGACGTATCAGGAAGCCGATAGTTAAACCCTAAGTCTTGCATCTCATAATACCACGGTCCATCGTTTTCAGGCTCAGTGGAAGTTGCTTGTTTATTAATTCCGTGACTTCGAAACTTTCTAGCGAGAGTTGCTCTATCCTCTTGATCTGTGACTACTGCACCGCCTTCGCCGGTTGTAATCGGTTTAACCGGATGAAAACTAAATGTAGTGAGATGGGCTAAACTACCGATTGGCTTACCGTTATACTCAGCACCCAAGGAATGAGATGCGTCCGATACATAAGTGAGATGATTTTTTCTTGCGATTGACATGAGTGAATCATATTCAGCTGGGTGACCGGCGTAATCAACTGAAACGATTATCCTAGTCTTAGGGGATAATGATCCTACCACAGAATCTGGATCTATATTACCTGTCTCTTCTTCGATGTCTGCAAGTCTGACAGATGCACCTAAGTATCTCGCTGCATTAGCCGTAGCAGCGAAAGTCAATGGAGAGGTGATAATTTCATCTCCCGCTTTCAGCCCAATACTAGCATAAGCAGTGTGAAGCGCAGCTGTGCCAGAATTAACTGCAATAGCAAATTTACTATGAACAGACTCAGATAACTTTCTCTCAAATTGGCTGACTAGAGGGCCTGTTGTGAGGTAATCGCTCTCAAGTGCCTTCAGAACTAGTTCTGTATCGCCACTTTTCACCCATTGTTTTCCATAAGGAATTGTTTCACATATTTTTTGCATTATTTCTCCATGATTTTAATGGCTTCAGTGGAAAGGAGAACTGAAGACGCCTTAAGAGCAGCTTAGCTAAACGAAAAATAGGTATTGTTTTTCGTTCTGACGGATGGGCAGCAACTAATTGCAAAGCTTGAATCATACGCTGCGAGGCTTTCCCGTCTGCGGAGCCACAGTGCCTATTAATATAATTTAAATAAAACGGGTCTTCGCGTGGATCGTCGAGAGTCTGAATCTTCAATAAAGCTTGGTTTAATTCATGAGGATCTTTAGCAGTAATTAGATGCATTTGATCTGGCTCGAAATCGTATTGCATCTTTTCTCCATGGGGATTGTAATAGATCACCGGACGGCCCATGCTGAGCGCTTCATGAATCAATGAGCTAAATCGAGTGATCAGTACACGGCTCTCTTTTAGCATTCCGTGAATTTTATCAGCACCAGATTTGACGTGATGATAGTTTTCCAGATTGGCCGGGTCCCTTGGGTGCTGAGAGATCAAATATTGCATTTCAAGATTTTTAACTGTCTCTACACACGAAGTTATCCAATGGTCACGAAATATTTCTTGGACGCCATAAGTAAAATTACAATTTATCAAAGCCTTGAGCTCTTTAGATGGAGGTTCAATTTTAATAGACTCATATCTCGGATTGCCTGTTAGAAAATAAATTTCACGATCAAGATGTTTGGTAGTAGCTAAACCTTCAATAAAAGGGTAATTACACCATTCCATCCTCCGGCATTTATCACCAAAATCGATAACGGATTCCTGAATACAGGCAACTGGAATCCTATTATCGTTGAACTTTTTAGTGACATAAAGCTCCTCGTGCCCCCAGTCGTTGGCAAGCAGAACAGAGTCAAATTTTAGGAAAAAGTCTTTGGTATACTTCAAGCGGTTATGAGCGATTTTTAAGCTATTTAAAGCTCTTCCAGCCCCTTCATCTTTCCAATTACAAATAAAAAACTGAGACGCTTCCGGTGGCAATTTAGAAAATAAATGAGCGTGTGTGTCGTTGGATGGTACAACACAAAATTGATATTTTTTTAAAACTCTATTTGATTTGCTTTTCAAAACCTTTGGATCGGACTGAGTTAAATTTTTAAAAACATCACTAAGCCTTTCTACCAAAGAATCCTCGATGAACAACTTCGATGGCCGAAAGAAGTCGAAAAGATCTAGAATTAAGTCTGATTCGCCATCATACCAAAGCGCCCTGAGGTTTGGATAAGAGTTTTTCAAGGATTTCAGGTGGCTGAGATCTTTGTTAAAAAGATAGAGTGGCTCATGACGGGTCATGTAGACGTGCTCCTATGCCACCGGTTAATTCCAAGGTGGCTCCGTTGATAAAGGTAGCCTTATTGGAAGCCAGAAAAATAACGGCGTTTAAAACATCGTCAGGCAATCCCACTCTATTCACAGGATGCAATTTTGTCAGTTCTTTAATCTTTTCTGAATCATAATTGAATCCACTTTTGAGCATATCTGTGTCGATAGCCGCAGGATTAATGTTGTTTATCCTGATACGAGATCCTAGCTCTACTGCTAAAGCGCGAGTCATGGCTTCTAAGGCGCCTTTTGAAGCAGAGTATAAGCTAAATTTAGGTTTTGTTAGCTTGGAGTGAATACTGCCGATATTCACCACGCTTCCCTTTACTGCCTCTAACGGCCTCATTAACTTTTGGATCATGAGAAAAGGCACCTGAACATTCACACGGAAAGTTTCTTCAAAATCGGCTTCACGTAGAACCTCAAAATCATTAACTATTTGGATTGCGGCGTTATTGACTAAAAGATTTAATTTTTGCCCAATAGTTTCATTGATTGCACCAAAATTTATAGAAGGTTTACTGAAGTCAATTAATAAATAGTCGTCTGCTTTTGATGTTTTCGGTATTTTGTCTATTCCAACGACATGATAACCTTTCATTTGAAGTCCTTCGACTAATTTCCTACCTATGGCTCCTTCAGAACCAGTAACAACTGCATTCATCGTGTATCCTTTAAAAATTCAAAGATTTTCACCAAAGAGGTCTCACTGGTTTTTAAGACAGCTTCCTCAGTATTCGAGGCATTATGAGACCCAAAGATTACCTGTGAGAAATTTCTAAGTTTTGCATCCATTGGTAAAGGTTCAATTTCGAAAACATCTAATGCAGCAGAATGAATCGAGCCATTCTCTAAACCGGAAATTAGAGCCTTTTCGTCGATTAAACCACCTCGAGCTACATTCACGATTCTGACTCCATGTTTCACTTTGCTTAAGGTTTGCTCATTAAACATATGGAAATTTTTAGAACTGAGTGCACAAGTAAAAACAAGAAAATCAATTTGTTCTATATGGTCTGGCCATTCTTTTTTCTTAATTTTTGGATCCAAAGCTGATTGACTAACATAAGGGTCGTAGCCAATGATATTTAGTTCGCAGGCCTGTGATCGCTTGGCTAAGTTTCTTCCAATGTCTCCCAAGCCTACAATCCCTAAGGTTCTTCCTTTCAGAGAAATTCCTCTAGGCTTAATCCATTTCCCAGCTTTAACTTCGCAGTGAATTTGATAAGTTTCACGAGAAAGACTAATAATATACGATAAAGCCAGGTCGGCAACCTCTGCACCAAACATCATGGGAGTATTTGAAAACTTTAGGCCGAGGTTTTTAGTCGCCTCTAAATCAATGTTATCTACACCTATTCCCCATTTTACTAAAGCACGAAGCCGACCATTGATACCAGCTTCCAAAACCTTCATTGTTGCGGGATCGTCGCCGATGATCCACCCTTCATATTTGGGAACTAAATCTATCAGCTCTCTCTCTGATAAGGTTTGAACAACATTCGGACAATTTGCTCGAAACCCAAGGTCTTTTAATTTACCACGAAACTTATCCATCGATTTCAACATGGGTGGACACGTGATCAATATATCAGTCATGAAATTTTCGCTTTCATAATTATTTCAGCTAGATCCCAATCTTCTTCTTCATCTATATCTATTGATTCTTGTTTTGGCGTTTCAAATAACACAGGATTCAAGCCAATTCTTGATTTGGTCTCTAGAAATGCATCGCGTTCAAATATATAAAGATTTGAATTTTCTTCAAACCAAGGTTCGAGGTCTTGAGTCGGTATTAGATTTTTGGGGCTATGATTAATCGGTTTTCCTTGCTGGTCATAAAAACGAGTTTGATAACGATTCACTGTGAACAGAGAGTCACATTTTTCTGTTTGGTAAGTTTCGATTGCACTTTTAATAGTCTGAGCGCTCAATAACGGGTTAGTCGTATGTGTCATTAAATAATGGTCGGAGTCGGTATTCTCTACGTCATCTTTCAAAACGAGATTCATGCTCACCTCATCACCGCAAATTTCTGGTTTTCGTTCACGAACTACCAGTTTTTCGGAGCTGGGCAATCCCAAATCATTTAAGATAGGCTTTGCGTCGGTGTTGATAACAATCCGATCTATCATCTCAATCGAGAGAAGAGTTCCCAGGATCCACTGGTAGAGAGGTTTCCCATTGAAATTTCTAAAGTTCTTCCCTTTGACACGAGAGCTGTGAGCCTTCATCGGGAGTAAAGCCGTTATTTCATTTATTTTTTTTCCTGTCATTTTTATCACCTTTTTTCACTTTAAATTAAGATTGCTTTTTTGGGAAAAAATAGAATTCTTTTTGCCTCTTTGAAAAGCGTCGATGTTCATGATTACCTCGATAAGATCCCCAGAACTGCATTAGCCGAAATAAAAAAATTGATGAAGCATTTTTCATCAGTGCTTTTTTCCTGATAGCTTCACCATAATCGATAAAAACTGCAGAGGAAAAATACCTGATAAAATCAAAAAAGCTAATTTGAACTTCGGGCATGATATGTCTAAGAGCCATCGCCTCTCGAAAGTATCGCCTTTTAACCTGCCCCCAAGTTTCGTGATGTAAATGATAAACAGCAGCGGAACAGACATATCCAATCGATCCTCCATTTGCCATCAGTCTCTTAGCAAAATGCATATCCTCCAAGCCTGTGAGCTCTTCGTCAAAAGGATGTTTATCCCAAATATTTTTTAGAAACGCTGAATTTGCATTGTTAGCAAAAAAACTTTCTTGGGGAATTTTGTCGTGGTTTGGAAAATACTTCTCAAATAGTTGGCATTCACTAAATTTGCTAAACTTGCCTCCTACCTGTCTTCCATAGGTCATTTCAACCTTTTTTTGTAAAATAGGATGAATCAGTTTCGATAGCCATTGAGTCCCCACGGGGATACAGTGACCACTAATGGAGACCAGAATTTCTCCTTTAGCTTCAGCACAGCCGTGATTTAAAGAGCGTCCAAAAGAAAAAGTCTCTTTTTTTATATAAGTGATACGGCAGTGGTACTCTTTTGCAATTGCCACGGTTCTGTCGGTGGATCCAGAGTCAATCACTATTACCTCTGTCTCCATATCCGGCAGGTCCTGGTTATGGATGGCCTTAAGAAGATCTTCTAAGTAGGTCTCTTCATTATAGG
>CAYLWK010000150.1:0-6469 GCA_964387255.1 uncultured Oligoflexia bacterium | reverse complement strand
CAATATGGTATTTCAGATAATAAACGCTATGGGCGGTCTTGATATACTCCATGGCGGTGTTATACACCGCTCCGCCGCCGGGTTCATTCACCCACGGCTAAAGCCGTGGTGCTCTGCCTTCGGCCACATAGACTCATAAATGGCTTTAAGTGCTTTTTTATTTTTAAAAACCAGAGTCCCGCCTGGAACAACCCTGCTTGTAACAACAATAAAATCTGTTCCCTCTCTTGCGTTTGGATCCACTCGAAATCGTGTATTTAACCCTGGGCCATACCCTTCCTTTCCTTTTCGCACATAGAATCCCTCTCCAGATACAGCCGACTCACCCGACACATTCGTTCTTGAGACAAGAACATTAGGATCACCATTATGAGCCCGATTAATGGATTCATAAAAAAGAAAATCTCGAGTGTCATGAGCAACCAGGTTGATGCCCAAGTCTTGAGCTGTCTTTCCGGACCCCTGGCCTACTTCAAACGAGGGAAGCGGCTTTCGGTTCAGCCACCATCCCGCACTTCCCATTTGATCTAAATCCCCAAAATAAGCTTTGAGTTTTTTTAGGAGTCCGAGTTTTTCTAACTGCAAAAGCCCTGCTTCAATATTCACCGAGTGCCAAATGAGTTTCTTCGCATTCTCGCTAAGTTTGTGACGCAAGAAAGGGTTATTAAAATCGCTCGACTGGGGATCGAAGTCATCACTAATCCGCTGTATCAAGCGCATGCTTGCTTCATCAATTTCAAGCTCGTATTGAAACGCTTTTACTAAAAGACGAAGCACTGATAACAATGGAGGGTTTTCACCTCGAGCAGCCCTTGATGTTTCATAATGACGCTTGGAGGAAAAATAGCGTATTCTTGCATTTGCAGCATCCATAAAAAACTGACCCTGCAAAGATCCATCTAAGGACCGAACATCCGTAATAAATGAAGCGCTTCTAAAGTCTTCGCTTGTAAGCTCGATCATCCCGATGGAATTTGAATCCGTATTTTGATTCTGAAAATCAAAGTCATTGATCAGTGCCTCTTTGAAACCTGATTGACCGGGCTCTCCAATGCGGCGTCTTAGACTTCTTACTTCCCATTGATTGGCCTTATCGCCTAAAAAATAAGGATGGGTTTCTGCTAAGGTTTGTTGAAACGATCGAATTTGTTCAAGATTTCCATCCACCACGATGTCTAAGTCTTGCGTGGATCGATAGATTTCTGTGAAATCATAGGGTTGGAATCGTTCTGGTTGGAGTTCAACTAGCCCCTCTTCTCTTGCGAGATCTAGTCGACAGTAATGAATCAGTCCTGCGGCAGTGCCACCGAATAACCAAACTCTTAGATTTCTTCGTTTTGCTTCTTCTTTAATAAACTGAAACTGTTTTACATGAGAAATCACACGGTGCACTCGTTGAGCCAGACTTCCTTGATCTACTGCCACCTGCATCGGTTGTAGAAAGCTTTTCTTACAAGATCTAGCTGAAGAGCCGCCTGAATAAGCACTTGAACTCAAAACGCTGATCAAAAATCCGATCCAAAGAGCCGCTTTCAAACAAACGCGGAGAGAACTCCTTCCAGCCCTCTTGAATCCATGAGTTTCTTGTAAATATGTGTTTTGGTGAATCATCTCAGCTCATACCATAACCGAGTTCGACTTTTCCATTTCCCTATCTCGAATATTTAAAAATACTATTTCCTAACCCTGGTTGTGAACCTAGAAAGAGTTACATGAAAAGACAGAGAAGCTCTATAGAAAAAGGGGAACGCTATAGTCTTTGGTAAAACAGCAGTTGCTATGCAACCATTTCTCACCTTTTAACAATTTCACTTTAATATTTGCCTATTTTTAATGAAAAACTTAGCTCTGAACAATGGCTTCCAATTTTGACCTTATTGCAATTCAAGATGGATTCACTAAGCAGGATTTATATCCTTAAAATAGGGTATCCTAAGCTGCATCACCTCTACTAGAGTAATTTCTTTTCACAATTGAGTAATCGTGTACTACTGAACGCGCCATAGAGTAATCTCCGTAGGAGTGACGAGCAACTTCAGCGGCCGTTAGATAAGGGTAGCGCCTTAGTGCTGCCCACATGTCCGCACGATAACTTGCACCTATCATAACTCGAAAACGGTATGCGAGGTGCACTTTGGCTAATTTCTCTGGCGTAAGCACATCTTCGTGTCTTTCCCGAATATATTGATGAGGCACACGAAGGCATGTTCCGATAAATCGTTTATCCTCACCATTTTTTTGAATCAACAAATCAGTGCCATCATCAGTTGAGTTAGGTTTTCCGTCGAGCAAGGCAGTGATGTTCCTTCGAGTTTTACCATACAATTTTCTGAGTTTTAAAAAACTCGTTCTTTTGTCATTTAATCTTTGAGCGTTTGAACACCAATATACTTTTACCGCTTCATATTTTTCATCGAGACTGGACACCATAATGAATAAACGTTCCGCATTGATTCGTTCATAATGAATTGAAATCCAATCAGTCAAAAGTGGTAAAATTCGAGGTGTTTTATCGATTAACGCCGCAATTGAAGCTGCGACAAGCGTGTTTTCAATATTTGGGTTTCGATTGTACCTGTCTCCTGTTAATCGGAATCCAAGGCCAATCAAATCTTCGAAAAGCTCATTTCCAGCTTTATAGAATGAGGGAAGAAGTGATCTTCTATAAGGCATAGCTCAGGGCCTCCGCAATTTTTTTTGCTTGCATGTCAACCCAATTAGGCCAACCTGGATTTACGTCTTGTTTTTTGACCCAAATCACTGCTTTTTCTAGTTCTTCTTTTGTGGGTTTCATTCTAACGATATCGTCAAAATCATCCCCGCGTTGGCACATAGCGTCTAGCTTTGTCCCTAAAAAATCCACTCTTCCTAGTGTCTGCAAGGTTAAAGCTTTGCCCTGGTACAATATCTGGAGCCTGCTTTTCCATCCTGGATCTAAAATTTCTGTAACTAATTGCGGGCCATTATTAAGCCAATTTGGTTCTAAACTGATTCCTTTTCGCGCTTGAAAGGTCACAAAATCGACTGCGAGCTTTCTAATCGATTCAGGTATTCTTGGATCTAATACATCTACGTCTTGGGTTTGGCGGTTCACTACTCCTAGAATAGACAATGCAGTAGCACCAATAACAATCGCACTGAACGACTCTCCATTGTCCTCAAGATATTTATCGAAGTCTCGAATAACTAGTTTTGGATTCATTGCCGCTTTAATCATATAAGTAAGGTTTTACACCATACTTTATGATTTATCAATAATGTTTATTATTCAATGTATTTAATGAGTTATATGCTAAATGGTATATTATATAAAATGACGATTGTTAATTATTTCTAACCTTTTAGCCTGCCGTTTTTATTCTGTACCATAGCTGAAAAACCCCAAAAAAATCATAGAATCACAAAATCGTCACTTTGATGAATTAATTCTTTATGGAATATTTTTTTCAACTTATCTCTTCGTATCATGAGCATTCGAAGAAGAGTCACCCAGTGTAAAGATCCGATTAATTTAGAAAAAAATCTCATTCTTGGAATTCACAGTAATGTTTCAGGTGGCAATGTCGAATATACCGATGGACATACCTGGGCCACTGTCTATGAATCGTATCGCATTTTATTTTTAGGTCTATGGCCTGATGCTCATTACGCAGCGACCAAAAAGGATCCAAGGTCTTTTTTGGAAACCTTGGAGCAAGTATCACCGAGCACGATTGACACTCCCCGACTTGATCGATCCTTATCTGACAACCATGCTCTAATGAATGACCGCTTCAAATCACAAAAAAGCTTCTAACCATGCAACTTAAAAGCACGACTATATTTTCGATCTCAATCATTTCTTTGCTCGTTCTAGGCTTGATCTTTTTTAGAATCCAAGGAGGATTCTCTAAACAGAGTTATTATTCCTTTCAAGAGCTCACTGCTGCAGAACTCATTCAAAAGAAAAATAAATACTTTCTATTTTTCACTCCACGCCTGGATACTCTTTTCTACTCACCTGGGATTAAAATCTTAAATCAAAACGGAGAGTTCAAAATTGTCAAATGTAAAATCGATAAAATCTGCCACGTTGATCGTCCTCACGAAGATCTCACTGCTCTCCCCTTAGACGCTTCCAACGCAATAAAATTTCAACAAACCAATTCTGAATTAAAGATTGACACCTACCGGTATCAAGTAGAGCTAACTCAGGATGAATACGAGTTTGCAACAACACAGCTTCAAAAAGCTCATTAACCGGTCTTTTTCAGTTTAACAACATTCGATTCTACATCCAAAACCAAAGCAGTACAGTCTTGAACCGGAAGGGCATCGTCTTCTTTCAGTGAAGCTTTTACGTGATAAGCTACTTCATTGAGAATATTTTTAGGGCCTTTTTTGGCATGTTCCCTTAACCACTCCCACGGATCAAATTGATCATTTAAGCTATGCCACACGCCATCACTTAAAAAGATCAATCGATCTGAGGGTTGTAATTTGATCGATTTTGATTTTTTAAGCTTAAGAGGATGCTTCTTAGAAAGAGCAAATCCTTGAGATGGAATTTCAGCGATCCCCTCTCCTTTTCGAAACAAAATCACTTTTGCATCACCCAGATGCAGATAGTTTAAAGAAAAGTTTTTCTTAGAAACAAGTCCAAAAAACAAACTCACTTCATCATCTTCTCCCATGCTTTGAAGCAACTCATCTTCAATATTTTTAATCACCTGAAGAGAATCCATTTTTTGACTTAAACTCACTTTAGTGGCTACCTTTAAAAAACTTCCTAAGACAGTAGACGAAAGACCATAACTGGAGGCATCACTTAAAAATACTCCCAAAGATTTTCGATCTTTTGATTCGATGACATCAAAGTAGTCCCCTCCTGATTTTAAACCAGCAAGATAGCGAGAGTGAGCCTTGAACCCCTGAAACTTAGGCCATCGTTTAGGGAGCTTGTTTTGTTGTAATCTCTCCGCAAGCTCCAAATCTTCCTTCAGCTGAAGTACTACCGATGAAAACGATTGATTCATGTGTTGAACTTCATCCCATCGAAGGATCTCTTGATAGGACTTAAGCTTACTTAAAATTTCGATCTTCCGAAGTGGCTCCACCAAAACATCGTCGACCTCTCCCGTGAGAAAGCGCTTTGGAATGCTTTTGGAATCTTGGGTAATCAGGATAATTGCTTTACCTTGACCTTTTTGCTTTTCCAGGATTTCATCATAGTCCTCTCGCTGATCTGAGATAAAGACTAGATCTCCGGGGCTATTCATGTCGGTGCTTGCCTCGACACCGATTGCGCTTAACGCAGATTCAATCAAAGCCACAAGTTCTTCTTTCCAGTATTTCAACTGGTTTGGAGACGACGCAAATAATTTTACTTGAATTCGATTTGCAACCATTAAAATGCCCTTATCTTAAGTTGAAATTGAAACCGGATATCTCTAGCAGGGTCATCGGCTGTTCCGGCTTCTTGACTATACCAAGCAAACCCCACCTCACTTTGACCTAAATTAAACCCCAATCCAAAACTGGGATAGTACAAGCCATTCAAACCAGCTCTGACTTGAATCGTGCGTCCGATGCTAAATTCCATTCCCATGGTCGCTCGACGAAGAATGGAGTATCCAGACGCGTTTAAAATGTCACGAAGCTGAAACACAAAGGTAGCTTTGTTGCCTCCCCTGAACTTCGGAGCCAAACTAAAGGCTGCATCCACAGACATGGGATCGTCATCAGGCACACCACTTGGATTAGAAGACCAAGGGTAAAGCGTCGTAGACTGATAGGTAGTGCCTCCAATATTACGAGCAACGACATTAACAGAAGGGTTGTAGCGAGTAGGAAGAACCATTGCAAAGGCTGCATTATGGGAGAACCCCGAGCCTTGCTGAATGCCATTAGTGTATCCTAAGTTAGGATCTGTCTCGGAAGCCGTCGCTGACCCTGAAGTCTCATTCACCCAGTGAAAGGAATAACCAATGCGTACGATTCCTCGTGCAAGAGGAATGGCTACTCCCGCAGCAGGAATCACTTGATACTTCGCACGCGTGATGATGTTGCCAAGTCCATCGGATTGAGCATACATCTGAGATTGAGTCAGAAGCCCAAATGAAAGATAGCGCATGGAATAGTTTGGATAAAAGTGAAACCCAACACCTGAGTTTCTACCTGGATTTGAGTTCAAAGTACTCGCAAATCCTTGGGGTCCAAACGCTTTAAAAAAATTCAAATCAGCAATATCAAAGAAAGTCTGATTAGCAAAAAGACTCGTATTCAGAGGCTGAAAATGAGGCCCATCCAAAGTAGCGATGTGAGCTGGATTTGCAAACAACGCAGTTGAGGCTTCATCCACAACCGCTAAGCCAGAGTCCCCCATCGCTGCTCCTCGAACATCATCAAACCGTGTGCCAGGAATCGAGTCCCAACGAGCTTCAGCCAATGATGCGGTGAGCAGAAAGAGCACTAAGAAAAAATAAAAAAA
>CAYLWK010000149.1:0-3702 GCA_964387255.1 uncultured Oligoflexia bacterium | reverse complement strand
ATTGAACCGACCTTAGATCACACGGTTGATTTTGGTTGGTTTACATTTTTAGCCTATCCCATCTTACGCTTAATGAAATGGCTTTACGATTACTTCCACAACTTTGGAATCGCCATCATCTTAATGACGCTTTTACTTAAAATTGTGACGTTCCCGCTGAACTACAAGTCCATGAAAAGCATGAAGCAAATGGCGGCGTTGAAGCCTCAAATTGATCGCATCCAGAAAAAACATAAAGATAATCCCGAGGCGAAGAATCGCGAGATGATGATGCTCATGAAAAATCAGGGCTATAATCCACTTGCGGGCTGCTTGCCAATTTTAGTTCAGATGCCAGTATTTTTCGCTTTATATCGAGTTTTGTATAGTTCCGTAGAGCTTTATCAGGCGCCCTTTATCTTGTGGATCAATGATCTCTCGGTACGCGATCCTTATTTCGTTACACCGATTTTGTTGACGGTTACGATGTTTTTACAACAAAAATTAACTCCGAACGCCGCAACGGATCCGATGCAGCAAAAAATCATGCAGTGGATGCCTATTTTTTTCGGAGCTATCATGGTGACTTTACCTTCAGGCTTAACGCTTTATATGTTAGTCAATGCTCTAGCCAGCATTATTCAACAGCTTGTGTTGAATAAGAAGTTGGATGCAGGAAGCCCAAGCGTTGTACGAACAAGTCGAGCCTAAATCTAAAAAGCAAAACCAAACCCTTAATCAGGGAGTGGTTTCGTCATCTTCAAGGGATTATTTTCGAGAAGTTCCCATTGTCGCTTGCGCGACAGCCATGGGTGGGCCGATTGCGGTGATTCGACTTAGTGGACATGAAATTAAAAAAGTTGCAACGAGTCTAAATTCAAAAATCGTTAACTTAAAGTCACGTCAGGCATCCGTGCTTCGTTTGAGTTCAAATGAAGGCCATTTTTTAGATGAAGCTTTGGTACTTTTTTTTCAAGGGCCAAGAAGTTTCACAGGGGAGGATGTGCTTGAGTTTCACGTACATGGCAGTCGTGTGATTGTTGATTCAGTGATTGAGGTTTTGATGCAGTCCGGAGCAAGTCCTGCATTGCCAGGGGAATTTTCTTTTCGTGCAGTGAGGAATCAAAAACTTGATCCGTCTCAAGCTCAAGCCGTCTCTGATTTAGTGACAGCCCAGTCTAAATCAGCGGTGGATCTAGCGCTTGAAAAGCTTTCCGGGAGCCAATCAAAGCTTTTTTTAGATCTCGTTGAGGAGATGAAGATGATTGCTTCGATGGCAGAACTGGGAATTGATTTTTCAGATCAAGACGTAGAATCACTTTCGATGGAAAACTTAAAAAAAAGAGTTGCTCGGTTAGTGAGTCGGTTGGACGATTTGAAAAAAACGTTTCAACGAGGCCAAAAAATTCAACAAGGATTTAATGTTGCTCTTTTAGGGCTTCCGAATGCCGGAAAAAGTAGCTTCTTTAATAGCCTGCTAAAAGAAGAAAGATCCATCGTGACAGCTACGGCGGGAACCACAAGAGATGTGGTAAAAGAAAGCTTGGTGCTTAAATCTGAAAATGGGGAGTTTTTATTTAACTTTTTAGACACAGCCGGTGTTCGCAAAAGTAAAGACGAGATAGAAGCTTTGGGGATTGAAAAATCAGTGCAAGTAGCCCATCAGAGTGATCTCGTCGTGTGGATCGTTGACCCTACAGACTCTTTGGACCAATCTTTGGAGGCGCTTCAGTCGCTGGACCTTCCAGAACAAAAAATCATTGTGATGCATTCAAAAGCAGACTTAATTCAAGAGAGCCAAAAAGATCCAAGAAAGATTTATTTTTCTTCTTTCACTCAAAAAGGAATAGATCAGGTAATCGCTCAGATGGTTGCTTGGGCGAAAAAAATGACTCATCGAGCGCCGAAAGAAGTCTTACTCACTCAAGAAGAGCAACAAAACGCCATTCAAAATGCCCTGACGACACTCAAGCGTTCACTACAAGCAGAAGAAATGGATCTATTTGCCTCAGACCTGCGGCAAAGTCTCTATGATCTCTCTGCTCTGATGGGCCAAACCACTGCCGATGATCTTTTGGCGCGAATTTTTTCAAAATTTTGTATCGGAAAATAGAATCCTTTCAAATTATTCCGAGTTATCAAGTCCAGATTTGAATCGCTTTGATTTGAATAAAAGTCTTTTCTCATTTTTCAGGGTCTAGTATTGCTAAACAACACAATCATAAACTCGAAGGTAGTAAGGAGCTGATGTGAGCTTTAAACATTTAGGTGTATTAGGAGCTGGACAAATGGGAGCAGGAATTGCTCAAGTGGCTGCACTCAGTGGTCTCGAGGTTCAGCTTGCAGATCAAAGTCTGGATCATGCAAACCAGGGAAAAGCGACGATTGAAAAGAGACTTTCCAAAGCAGTTCAGAAAGAAAAGCTCACTCAAGAACAGGCACAATTAGCCTTAGATCAAATTCACCCGGTAGGAGAGCTTCAAGCATTTGAATCAGTGGAGTTTGCGATCGAAGCAGCAACTGAGAATAAGGCACTTAAATTTGACCTTTTTAAGAAGCTCGACTCAGTGTGTTCAGACTCCGCCGTTTTAGCAACCAACACATCCTCGATCTCAATCACTGAAATTGCTGCTACTACTTCTCGACCAGAGAAGGTGGTGGGAATGCATTTTATGAATCCAGTTCCGGTCATGAAACTTGTTGAGGGCATACGTGGGTTGCAAACTTCTGATAAAACGTTTGATTCAGTCAAAAAGCTCTCTCAAACGCTTGGAAAAACATTCATTGAAGTGACGGACCAGCCTGGATTTGCAGTGAATCGTATTTTAATGCCCATGATTAATGAAGCTATTTTTGCCCTTTTTGAAGGTGTGGCTTCTGTTGAAGATATTGATGCAGCAATGACATTAGGCACGCATCAGCCAATGGGACCTCTCACGCTTGCGGACTTCATTGGACTCGATACCTGTGAATCCATTTTGAATGTGATGCACGAAGGCTTAGGCGACCCAAAATATCGCCCGTGTCCCCTTTTAAAAAAATACGTGGCAGCAGGATGGCTAGGTAAAAAAACTAGAAGAGGATTTTATCGCTATGACTTATAAGCATTTAACTTTAGAGACAGGCCCTCACGGTGTGCAGTGGATTTTGATCAACCGACCAAAGGCACTCAATGCACTCAATTCAGAAGTGATCGTTGAACTTGCAACGGCTCTTAAAAAAATTAAAGAGGAGGCCTCAGTTCGTGTCGTCGTGCTCTCTGGAGAAGGAGAAAAAGCATTCATCGCTGGTGCGGACATCACAGAGATGAATGAAAAATCAGTTTCCGAAGGCGTCGTGTTTGGACAACAAGGTCATGAAGTTGCCAAACTTTTAGAAACGATGCCTCAACCGACGATTGCTGCCGTGAATGGGTTTGCTTTAGGAGGAGGAACGGAAATGGCGATTGCATGTGACTTAATCATCGCTTCAGAAAATGCAGTCTTTGGACAGCCTGAAGTATGCTTAGGGATCATTCCTGGGTTCGGTGGGACGTTTCGTTTGTCAAAGCGCGTGGGCATTGCAAAAGCAAAAGAGCTGATTTTTACTGGAAGAAAAATAAAAGCAGATGAAGCATTTCAAATAGGACTTGCCAATCAGGTGGTTCCTTTGAATCAGCTAAAAGACAAAGTGAATGAAGTCGCAACCAGCATTTCGAAAAACTCACAATCGGCAGTTAGAAAG
>CAYLWK010000148.1:0-4899 GCA_964387255.1 uncultured Oligoflexia bacterium | reverse complement strand
CTGCCTCGATCGGATTTTCCTCAAACGGAAGGAGCAAAAATGTAAGGGGAAGCTCAACAGGTTCATGATCCTTCTCCGGATAGGTGATGATTTCATAGCGAAGCAATGCTTGAGCTTGGGCATTCACTTTCCAACTGTAGTTGGGCGAACGAAATGGCAGCGTTGCCTGAATCACTGCCACCCATTGAAACTGATGCCCCTCAAAGCTTAACCTCCGAAAGCCGGGATCCTGAGCCAAGTGATGAGACTGCGTCTCTTGAAACGAAATGCTTTCTAGATGAGGCGTTTGAAAAAGTCGCCTTAAGGGGAGTTCATAAATTCGCTCATCCATTTTCCATCGCAATCGTCCGAGTCGGCCCGATTGGTGCAAAAATGCAGGATCCTGAGTGATGACTGCATCCGCAACGTCCCAGCCATTTACGTCAAAGTATGCCCCTCCCTGATTCACACCGAGATCGATTGACGTTTCAATCGGTTGATCGAGGATTAATTGCATTTCCTCAATGCCTGTTTTTGACTCAGTTTTAAATCGGAGAGTCAGTTTTTCACTTAAGCGAGGAACCGGAAGTCCATTTTCTGCTCGAAACTGAGGCAAGCCATCGATTGAATCAGTTGCTTGGAAGTCATAGGTCACTGGTTTTTTACTATGGTAATCAGAATCTAAATGGAGCCATTGAAGTCTGATTGAGTGAGAGATCGGTGGTCGCTGTTTTTCACTCACCCATGGATTCGCTCTTCCACAACCTCCACTGAGCTGAGTGATCGTCAGAATCAAAATTAAACTCACCCAAGACCCCAACTGCTTCGAAAGAATTTTCATCTAGCCACCTCAATTTTTGGATTTTCCAACAGCTTTGGATTTCTGCTTCACTTCAGTTGCCTGAATCTAGCTTTGCAGTTTTCTTGCCAGCTCCGAGATCCACAATCGCCAATTTGGAAACTTTTTCAGG
The DNA here is from genome assembly GCA_964387255.1 of uncultured Oligoflexia bacterium. Classification (GTDB taxonomy): domain Bacteria; phylum Bdellovibrionota; class UBA1018; order UBA1018; family CAUJDS01; genus CAYLWK01. The sequence goes on along the minus strand of CAYLWK010000148.1, from coordinate 3,949 downwards.
TCCATATGCAGCCCAAAAGACTCGATTTGAACTCTCCGTCTGCAGGTAATTATGATATGACTAGGTTTCTGAGGAGAATATGAGTCAAACAGTCAAAGATTTTGAAGAACCAGAAATCACCTCTGACGTAGATCGAATGCGACATTCTTGCGCCCATATCATGGCACATGCGATCCAGGAATTATTTCCTAAAGCTCAATTTGGGATTGGTCCCACAATTGAAAATGGATTTTATTATGATGTGGCTTTAGATCATCCCCTTTCGCCGGAAGATCTCAAAAAAATAGAATCTCAAATGAAACGAATCATCAAAAAACGAGAGCCGTTCGTCTGCACGGAACACGCTACAGAAGATGCAAAAGCATTTTTCACCAAGCTCAATCAGCCATTTAAAGTCGAGATCATTGAAACACTTGAAAAAGAAATGGGAGCCAAATCGGTCACGAGTTATCAGGAGGGGGATTTTGTGGATCTCTGTCGAGGACCACACGTGGAGCACACCGGACAAATTGGTGCTTTCAAATTACTTTCGGTTGCCGGAGCATATTGGCGAGGTGATGAGAATCGGCCTCAACTTCAACGAATTTACGGAACGGCCTTTCAGTCAAAAGAAGAATTGAAGGAATATCTTCATCTTTTAGAAGAAGCCAAGCGACGTGATCATCGAAAGCTTGGAGTTGAGCTTGATCTTTTCTCATTTCATGCGGAAGCTCCAGCCATGCCTTTTTTTCACCCCAAAGGCGCTGGGATCTATCGTCGACTCACTCAGTACATGCGCCAAAAGTATGAAGCCTATGGATATCAAGAAGTGATCACACCTCAAATTTTAGATGTGTCACTTTGGAAAAAAAGTGGTCATTATGATCATTATCGCGAGAATATGTATTTTACAGAAATTGACGATCGCTCTTTCGCGGTCAAGCCGATGAACTGCCCTTCCCACACGTTTATCTTTTCTGAAAAAAAGCGTTCCTATAAAGAACTTCCGTTAAGGATTGCTGATTTCGGAAGACTCCATCGCTATGAGCGCTCTGGAGTCACCGCAGGCCTCACCAGAGTTCGCTCGTTTTGCCAAGATGATGCCCATATTTTTTGCACTCCAGAGCAAATTCAGGAAGAGATCCTTTCTGTTTCGAAAATGATTTTTGAAACTTATGAAGATTTTGACTTTACGACCTCAATTTTTCTGTCAACACGCCCAGAAGATCGCGTGGGGGATGATTCGCTTTGGGATCAAGCAGAACAGGGACTTCAAGGAGCTTTAGATGAGCTTGGAAAACCCTATGAAATCAACCCAGGTGATGGGGCTTTTTATGGGCCAAAAATTGATTTTCAAGTTCAAGATGCTTTGAAGCGAAAACATCAGTTAAGCACGATTCAACTTGACTTCACCCTTCCCGAGCGATTTGACCTTAAATTCGTTGGAGCAGACAATACACTTCATCGCCCTGTCATGATTCATCGAGCGGTGTTGGGATCGCTCGAGCGGTTCATGGGACTACTGATTGAACACACTGCCGGTGCGTTTCCTTTTTGGCTAACACCCATTCAAGCTCGTTTGATTCCAATCACGGACGCACATCTCAGCTATTGCCAATCATTTGCTGATGAACTTCGGAGACAAGGATGTCGTGTTGAGATTGATGATCGAAATGAATCGATGGGCATGAAAACACGAGACGCTCAAAAATCAAAGGTTCCTTTTTCGCTCGTAGCTGGAGATCGAGAAGTACAAGATCACTCTTTTTCAGTGCGAAAATATGGGCAACGAGACTCTGAAACTTGGACTCAAGAAACTGTTCTTAAAACATTTAGGAAACTCAATCGAATCTTAGAACCCCTTCCTTCTTAAGACTAGGAATTGTAGTTTTTCTCCTTTCGCCCTACAATAAAGAAGGGGGAGGCACCATGAATCCAGTAACGCAGCGCAATTTATCTGGACATCAACATGCCGTCATTTTCGATGTTTTGTATGGATTCATCCCGATCACCGACTGGGAAGCAAAAATCATTAACAGCCCTTTTTTTCAACGCCTTCGTTGGATTAAGCAACTTGGGTTTTCAAACTATATCTTTCCTGGAGCTGAGCATAATCGTTTTACTCACACGATTGGCGTCATGTACTCCATGCATCAAATGATCTCCGCACTTGGCATTGGCGTTTCAGACGAAGAATTATTTGACCGAAAAGCGACTTCTGAAGCAGCCATGCTCCACAAAAGCCTTCGTATCGCAGCACTGCTTCACGACATCGGTACGTTTCCCTTTAGTCATGCCATTGAGTACGCTTACATTCGACACGGCAATGATCAACGTCGCCCCAGGCAACCCCAAGATGAAACGAAGGCAATGAAAAAACTTCCTAACTCTCATGAGCATTTAGGATCGTTCATTATTAAAAATACAAACTACCCCCAAGGCATTACACGAATCTTGGAGCAGTATGGCTTTGATATTCAGCTCATCTCTGAAATCATCAAAGGAGACTCAAAGTACCTTATTGCCAATCAATTGATGCACTCTGACTTAGATGCTGATCGAATGGATTATTTGCTTCGAGATGCTTATTACACTGGAATCAAGTATGGGCAGTTCGACCGGGATTATATTTTGGCAAACCTTACGACCTTTAGTCCGGATGGAAAGCAACAGGCATTTGGAGTGAGAGAAAATGCCGCTCACGCGGTGGAGGATTTTTTAATCTCTCGCTTTAGTTGGTACAGTCAAGTCATTAAAAATCCAGGCTCTGCAAAATTTGACATCATGTCTTCTCACATTGCAGAGAGTTTTTTAACTAAAGATTTAATCTATCAATTTCAAGATCTTTTGCAGATGATTGAAAACCAGGATGAGCGATTCTACTGGTTTAATGATGTTTATTTTATCCATCGTTGCCAGGAGATTCTTTATAAAAAAGAACTTAAAGACAAAAAAGCCATTGAGTGGACCGAGATGCTTTTGTATCGAAGGGCTCCAAAAACCATCGATCTCCCAGTTTTTAATCATCGCATCTTAAACCCAGGCAAAGATCGATCCGAGCGAGAAAAGCTGATTCAAAAAATTCATGCAACTGTGGAGCGGTTTCAGTCTGCCCTTGACAAAGAAGGCGACGGAAGTGAATGGATCCTCACTGATATTCCTCACAAAGATGTTTCTTTTACCTCATCTTATGAGCTCCTCGTTGAAAAGCGCCAAACAGATAATCTTTATTTAGAAAGAGATCCGATCAAGATAGTTTCACGTAGAGGAAAACCTTCACTTTTAATCGAAAAAGAAAACACCATGATGAAGATCTTATCTGGCTATATTAACTTTGTTCCGAGTGTCTATGTGAATGAAGCTGCTTTCCGCCTGTTAAAAGCAAAAAAGCTTATTTAGCTTTCTGCTTTATAGGCACAATTAGCTCTGCCCATGTCATTATCTTGCAAGGCTCGTCGAATCTGTCCTACCCCATTAATGAAATTTAGCCCTGGAAATAAAACGGCCTGAATATACTCATGCGAAGAAGGAAACGCTCCACACGATGGGAACCCTTCTCCAGCTTGTCCGGCTTGACAAGAGTGATTGAGCCCCATCACATGCCCTAGCTCATGCAATGCTAAGCTTTCAAGATCTGGATCTCGTTGTCCGGCATTATGGAAAAACTGGTAGTTGAATCGCAACTGAGCAAAACGCATGATGCCACCTGGGCTACAGAAATCGGTGATCGCTAAAACGTCTTCTTGAGCCGTTGTCCATCCGGAGGTTCTTTTTTCGATGATCATTTCGCGGACAAAATTATTTCCACTGATCATCGTTGCGCCATTACACACATCAGGCACCAGTGGTTCGGTGGTAGTGTAGGGATTGCCGGAGGGTCCAATATCAAAAATAGGAAACCCCATGCTCACTTCAAAAAATTGATTCCATGTTCGAGCCGCATTGAGGACTTCGGTCATTTCACTGGGTG
>CAYLWK010000147.1:0-12777 GCA_964387255.1 uncultured Oligoflexia bacterium | reverse complement strand
AACCGTACGGTATAAAGCCTGTGTCCCTGTAGCTTACAGCTCCAGTTGCAATAACTCCTCCTTGCAATGCTATCCTTAGCGAATTTTAACTGTCTCACGTTATTATTACAAAGCACTTCCTGCGTAATGTCACTTCAAAAGACTTCGAGCTTTTTGTGGGATTAAGCAGTTTTTTTACTTATTTTTTTCTTCCATTTTTTCATTTGACTCCGGATCGTTCGCTTTAACCTCCGAGCGAATTTTGCTATCCAAAAAGTAATGAGCAAAGTTCAAGCCAGTAATAATTAAAGAAGCTCCCAGAAGCCTAAGCAGTATATTTTTAATGTCTCTTCGGGAGGAGTTTTCAGCAAATAAATGAAATACATCTATCGCAATTAGAATACCTAATAAAAATGAGAATTGAGCGGCTGATTTTATAAAATCTGAGAGCCCTTGCAGAGGATGTTCAGATACATTTTCGTACTTTACTTGTGCATTCGCAGATGGAATTAAAAAATTCAAAACGGTATTTAAAGCGTTTTTCGATTTCTTACCCTTTATCAAAAGATACTTCTGAGCCTTAAAAAGAATTTCATTTTCCATTGATGCTAACGTTCTTTTTAGTAAAAGTGCATTTTCTTCAGCGGCACTTTGATTGATTTTGATTGTAAACGTGCGGCTCGTTTTCACTCTTGGATCCATTTTGGAGCGTAAGCTTAGACTGTAGCGAATTGTCTGAGATTCATCTTCTTGAGTCTCGAGTTGAACTTGATTCTCTAATTCAGTTTTTGGAAATCGAAACGAAAATTCAAACTGGCCAATTTCTTCATGATCAGGAGAAACGGCATGAAATAAAACAGCATCATTTTCTGACTGAATCCACTTTTTTAAGTTTGGTAAAAAATTAGAAGCTGAGATGGGTGTTTTTATTTCGTCTAGAAATTGCCATCCTTGAGCTTCGGCTGCTTCTAAGAGCTGATGAGTTCCAGTTTCTAGCTGCCCAATGGATTCGATTTTAATCGCTTTGGCTTTCGGAGGAGTCGGCTGCTGGGCCGAGACCCATGGAATCATGGAAAGTTGAAAAGCTAAACTAACAATCACCAGTGATTTTCTCATGAAGTTCACCTTTTTTTAATTCATTAAAATTATCTGAATTCTGTTTAGAAAATATTTTCCTATTCGGGTAACACGCTGGCTTGGGTAAGTCAAAATTGTTTCCAGTGTTGATGAACCTCTTTGATCGGTCCACTTCAGTAGCGGTGGTTGACGTCCAAGAAAATCAAGCCAATACGTTTAGCCCTTTCAAGGTCACTATAAATTCGAATTGGAGGTCTGCTTTAACTATTTATTTTTCTTCTCATTCGAATCTTTTGGCGGCACCTTGGAATAATCCTGAAACCAGAAATACTGAGTGACCATTAAAAATCCAACTAAAGCCGCAAAAGTTACAAAAAGGCGACCCAGTGATTTCCATGGACTGCCATGGTTCAGGTTAGTACCGAAAGCAGGTGTCAATGTTAGGGTCATTGCGACCGTCGCAAGGATGCCAATCACCAAAATCCCAATGTCAAGAACCGTTGAGACCGTGCTGACTGGCTGACGAGATGGTCTGTTATTTTGATTCTGTGCAACGGCAGATGGAATTAAGAAATTAAGAAAAGTATCAAAAGCAGTGTCTAATGATTTAGAATTTGGTTTGAGATGTTTTTGGGCCTTGATGTAAATCTCTGATTTCATAGAGGCCATGGTTCGTTTCATTGCTAATGTATTTTCTTCAACTTTTGATTCATCGAGGTCTAGTGTCACAGCTCGACTTGACTTAATCTTTACGTTTGACTTCGACTGAATGCTCAAATTGTACCGAAACTGAAGTGCCTCGGTGCTCCTTTGATTGAACTGAGATTTTGGAAGTTGAAAACCAAACTCAAATTGCCCCATTTCATCTAATCCAGGTGAGATGGCGTAAAAAGAAGTGATCTCGTCATCTGTATGAAGCCACCTTTTCAGTTCTGGTAAGAAATTCGAAGCGCCTAGGGGGGTTCGGTCTTGATCCAAAAACTGCCAACCTTCTTCTTGCGCAGTTTCAAGCAATTTAAGCGTTTCTGTTTCAAGGTCTTTTATAGTTTCAATTTTTATCGCTTTCACCTTATTTGGGCTGGGCTGTTGTGCCTCTGCCCATGGAAAAAAAGAAAGTTGAGCAACTAAACTAAAAATAATCAGTATGTTTTTCATGGAATCCCCTTTGGCGTTTCTAAATCCATCGTAGTCTCTAGGAAAACACCTGAGGTCCGGTTAGCACTGGCTGATCGGCAAGTCAATTTAAGGCTCTCTGAAGGTTAATTGATTCATTCACTAATCAATATTGAATGAATGCTAGGCTCTGAGGGACAGGAAGATGCTTCAATTCTTGATTAAAATACCATATCTCAGTTCAGTTTAGGCCTTGTTTGGAACTTTCATCGCCAAGATTGAAGAACTTTGGTATACCTGCAGCAAAACGGATCGGAGATAGACCCATGAAAAAAACTTTGATTTCTTTAACAGCCTTTATTTTGCTGGCATCCACTCACGCCTTGGCAAATCCAAAAGGAAAACAGCTTTTTCAAACTTATTGTGCGACATGTCATGGTCAAGCAGGTTTAGGAGATGGTCCAGCGGCAGCTTCGTTGCCGGAGGATAAGAAGCCTAGAAATTTAACAAACCCGAAAACCTATAAAAATGGGCCAGATGTGGCTTCGATTATGAAAACGCTTGAAACGGGAATTCCTGGGACCTTGATGGTTTCCTGGAAAGCGGCAATTCCTAAAGAGGCAGACCGAAAAGCCATTGCTGAATATGTAAAGTCTTTGCAAAAATAGGGCATGCCCAGAGACTTTTCAAAAGCTGAACACACGATCATACTCAGCGATGTCCATTTAGCTGAGGCCGAACCACCACGTCCTGGGAAACCCCTATGGAAGCGATTTAAGCGAGCGAAATACTTTATTGATCGTTCCTTTGATCGCTTCTTGAAAGATATTCAAGAAAAAGCAGATGGTTCGATTGAGTTAATCCTCAATGGAGATATCTTGGATTTTGACTCCGTGATGGTGCAGCCTAAAGATCCTAGTTTTAATGTGAGCTGGCTTGAGCGTGTTCGAGGACTGAGTGCAACGGAAGATAAATCAGCCTTTAAAGCCAATGTGATTTTAAACGATCATCCGGTGTTTTTTAATGCACTTCGAGAATTCCTCATGAATGGGCATCGATTGATCTACATCATTGGTAACCACGACATTGAAGTCCATTGGGGAAAGGTCAAACAAGCCATCCTTGATCGATTAGATCTTCCAAAGGAGCATCAAGACTCCGTACGTTTTTGTGAATGGTTTTACGTTTCTAATGGGGACACGGTGATTGAACATGGGAATCAATACGATGCTTATTGCTTGTGCCATGATCCGATTCACCCATTGGTTAAAAAACGAAACGAAGATTACGTTCGAGTCCCTTTTGGAAATATGGCTGGAAAATACATGCTCAATGGAATGGGGATGATGAACCCGCATGTAGATTCAAGCTTTATTAAATCTTCTTTTAAAGAGTACTTTGTATTTTTTTATAAGTATGTAGTTCGCTACGAACCTTTTTTGCTTTTAAAATGGTTTTGGAGCGCACTGGTCACCGGAGCACTGAGTATTGCCGAGGGTCTTTTGCCCCCGTTAAGGGACCCTTTAACTGTGGAGCATCGTGTGAGGAGTATTGCACACCGAGCAAACACCTCTACAGAAAAAGTAAGGTCACTTCGCACTTTGCATGTTCATCCAGCTATTTTCAATCCATGGAAAATTTTACAAGAGCTTTGGTTGGATCGGGCACTTCTTCTGATCTTTATTGTGTTCGCATCTTTCCAGTTTTTTACATTTATCAATTTTTTCATCCAAGTTTCGCTTTGGTGGTTTCTTGTGCCTGTTTTTCTTTTTTTCCCAGTATTCCTTTTTTATGCACGATCTGTGAGTTCTGAGATTCTTCAGACGGAGCGAAATTTAGTACGAAACGCTGCGATGGTTGGCAAAATTACTAATATTGATCGAGTCATTATGGGGCATACGCATCGAGAGTTTCAGACTCATGTGGGGGAGATCGAGTTTGTAAATACTGGAACGTGGTCACCAGCATTCGAGGACCCTGAATGCACGAAGCGCTATGGAGCAACCTGCTTTGCGTGGCTGAAGCCAGGTAAGAATGGCAGTCGAACATGCGCATTGTATGAATGGAAAGATCCTGGCTATGAGCTCATTGAGCCTGAGATTTATAAATTTGGACCTAAAAAGGTCGTGAGGCAGTCATGAGTGAAAAAATGGATGTCAAACTCAAGGACATTGAAAGTGCTCAAAAGCTATTGTCTGGATACGTCGAGCCTACACCGCTGATAAAAAATATTCGTCTATCAGAAGCGCTTGGATGTGATGTTTATCTTAAATTGGAAAATTTTCAGCCCATCGGCTCTTTTAAAATCAGAGGGGCAACCAATCGTATTTTGCGACTTGATGATAAAACCAGAAAAAAAGGCGTTGTAGCGGTGAGTTTAGGAAATCACGCTCAAGGCGTTGCTTGGAGCTCGAGGATGCTTGATACAAAATCCTTAATTGTGATGCCGAAAGAGGCACCTTTTACAAAAATTGATAAAACTAGAAATTTAGGAGCCCAAGTCAGACTTGAAGGTGCAAACTATTTAGAGGCAAACCAAGTTGCAAGAAAAATTGCAGATGACACAGGCGCAGTCTTTATCCCTGCTTATCAAGATTTCGATGTGATTTCAGGTCAAGGCACCGTGGGGCTGGAGATCGTGGAGCAGCTCCCCGATGTCGATGTCGTGATCGGCCCGATTGGGGGAGGCGGATTGATGGGCGGCACGTCCGTCGCGTTAAAGGCAAAACTTCCAAAGGTGCATATCATTGGCTGCCAAGCAAGTGGCAGTTCTCCCATGGTGGACTCTATCAACAAAGGAATGCCGGTGACAATTACCGGTGGGAAGACCTTTGCTGATGGCATCAATATTCCTGAGGCTTCACAGGTTATGTTTGATTTATTGAAAGCTCATATTGATGAATTCCACACCGCTAGTGATGAAGAAATTGCCGCCTCCCTTTTGTCATTGATGGAAGAAGGCCGAATGGTCGTCGAAGGTGCAGGAGCGCTCCCACTTTCGATTTTAGAAAAACTTAGACAGCGGTTTCAAAATAAAAAAGTAGTCTTGATCATTTCAGGGGGTAATATTGATGTGAATTTACTCTCTCGAATCATCGATCAGGGATTGATAAAATCAGGACGTCGTATTCGAGTGGATGTGGTGATCAGTGATCGCCCCGGATCTCTCACACAACTTACTCAATTAATATCAGAACAAAGTGCAAGTGTGATTCAAGCCATTCATGATCGAAATGAACCCTCGACCTCTTTAGAAGAAACGAAAGTACACCTCACATTAGAGACGCGAGGCAAAGAACATAGCCATCAAATCATCGAAGCTTTAAAAAAAGCAGTTCGAGTGATTGAGGTGAGAAGTTCTGCAACCTTGTAAACCCTAGACCGTCAATTCAATGACGGCTCTCGGAAAATATTGACCATCGTAAGGTGATCATTCCCCAGTGTATGATTAGGACTGGGGAGTGCATATGAGAGGAAGGAATCTTCTCGTCGCGATGATGCTAGGGCTAGGGATGGCAGCCTGTGCAGACAACCAAACGAGAAATACGTTAGACGGATGCTCATTGAAAGCTACAGGAGTGAACGCTCCTTCGCTGGGGCAGGGATTAATTTATGAAGTCGACCCAATGTTTGCATCAGGAGATCCCACGCTCTCTCCTTTAAGTAGTCAGCTGGATGAATATCGCTCAGAAACTCAGCTTCGCTTTTTATCTGGGAATGGACTGCTAGATGGAAACTATGTTTCAGTGACAAACTTTTTGCAATGTGCTGGAGACTACCTTGCTTTTGATGAACTAAATCAGTTTTACTACGGTTCCTCAGATCCAGAATTTCAAGAAGTGATGGCCTATCATTATGGAACTGAATTTCGGCACTATTTAAATGAAATTGGCTATTTAGAACACCCAGATCCGATAGAGCTTACGGCTCAGTGTCGGCTCCAAGACAATGCTTTTTATGTACGGACGTTGAGTGGTGGAAAGATTAAAAATAGAGTCTGTATGGGAGCTTCTGTATCTACCTTTGGGGCACACTATGCCGACGATAGTGTTGTGACTATTCATGAACTTCAGCACTCGGTGACTGCAAACCACTATTCCTCAACGGTTGACTTCAATCAGTTATTATTTGATGAGGCTGGGAGTATCAATGAATCAGTTTCTGACTTTATTGCGATGGTCATGAGTGATCGTGAAAGTGTGCCTGCTTCAATTGATCGACGACGGTTTAGTCGCTGGGCATTAGGCTCATTCGATCGAGCCTATGATGCAAGCCGAGGTGCTCATCGCTGTCCTCAGTATGATCCAAGTTACCCGGACTGCACTGGATTTGAAAAAGATGCTTCAGTGGGATTTTCTGCTGAGCAAAATCGTGTGAGCTATGTGTTTCCAGACGGAATGGGCTGGCCGTATGGAAAAAACTTTACCGGTCCAGGCTATCTAAAGAAGGTTTTCACAACATTTTCTAGGCAAGAGCAAATTCACAATCATGGGGTCTTCTTCACGGGAGCTTTGTGGGAGGCCTATGAAGCCTTGAAGTTTGGCTCAGGAGGGTCGCTTGAGAAAGCTCGAGAACTGATGGTATCCGTTGTGATTGAGACTTTGAAGAATCTTCCAAAGCCGACAGAAGCGTCTCGTTCTCCCATCACTTACATTGGATTTATTGATCAACTCGTCGCACTTGCTCCGGTCGTCGGATTTTCACAGAGCCAACTCAGTGAACTTGAAGGGGCATTTCGGGCACGAGGGTTACTGGACTCCCCTGAGCTTGGAAATGGATGGGCTGCCCTAGCTCCGGTGAGTGGAAGTGTTGATGGACTTTTAGTGGTTGATCACCCAGCACAGCTTAAACGTTGGATCTCTCGATTTGGGTATTCACCTAGCTTGATTCCGCAGGGTCCTGTGACAGGCTTAAATGGAAAAATGGATTCAGGTGAGATTGTGATGCTTTGGTTTAACATTCAGAACCTTGACCCTGTCACGGCGGGTAGCATTGAACTCACTGTGAGCTCAAAAAATGAAAATCTTGAGATTCTAGGCCCCGGGTTAAATTTTGGGTTCATTAGTAATTCAAAAGCCCAAATTCGTTACTCTAAAATTAATGGTTCAAAAGTCGTTAATGCTTTGAGCTCACCTTCAAGTGACTTTCATGTACCGACGGGAAACTCCTATTTTTTAACAAATCCACAATTCAGAAATAGTCCGGTGACTGGAATTTGGGCTCGAGTTTCAGGAGATCCGAATGAACTCGTTGAGATCGAGCTAGAGGTTCGACCTGAAAATGGCCCTGCACAAACACTCACTCTCACGGATGTGATTGTTCCTTAGGGGGGATAGTTTGAAAAAAACAACAAAAAGACACCTCATCGTTCTTCTTGTCTTCACTGGGGCTTTAGCCACAGTTACGATTTTTTTAAAAAAGAATCCAAAGAAAAACGAAGCTTACTTCGAGTCGCTTTCTAAAGTGAAATCCAATCAAGATATTCAGAGTCATCAAGCAAATCAGGCTAAATCGACCCAGTCATGGGTGCCAGGACCGTCATCGAAGTCTGGCGAGTCAAGGCGAGGGCTCGCTCAAAGTCAAGTCTCATTAAAGTCGTTTCGATCCAAACTGAAGGCACATGGGTTTAGTCTCAAGCCAGTCTTCAATGAAGAAGGAAAGCTGATTCAACTTCAAGGAAAGCCTCATGCTTTGGCTGATTCTCAGCGATCTTTTGATCCAAGAAATGAAGCGCAAGTACGGGACCGAGCAACTGCGGTGATTGAAGCATTTCGCTCTGAGCTCGGTTTGGATGATCGAACTCAATTGGAACTGAGCTCTGTTAAGCCTGGACAATTCACCGCTCAAGTTACCTTCGAGCAACGCGTTGATGGTCTGATTGTGCATCCAAGGGGGAAGATTCACCTAAGGTTTGGCCCCCAAGGTGAACTCATGGGCATGGAGTCCTCAGCCGTGTCAGCAGTTCAAGTTCAAAATCAGTTTTCTATGGACATGCACCATGCAAAAACGCTTGCGTTTGAAAGCGTGAGTCGGACAGAGAAAGAACCTGCCTATCATTCAGATAAAAATACCCCAAGTGGCACTGATCAAAAGCTTCTATGGGTCCCAAGTTGGAAAAGCTCCAACCCTGAGGGGTTTAAAGCCTATCGCTTTCAGATAGCTGGCCGTGAGGTCGTCATCGATGGTCAAAGTGGTCAGATTCTGATGAATAAAAATAAAAAAATCTACTAGTTCGAGTCTCTAGATTCAGAAGAGGATGATTGGGAGCTCATCGGAGGATCAGTGTCTTCTTCTTCATCGAGATAAAAGATATGGTCATCATCATTGTATCCAAAAAGCTCTGCATAGCGACCCCATTGAAGGAGATTTGAAAAGGTCTCTTCAGCGTCTTCGTTAGGGAGAACTTCAGCAAGTTTATCTAAAACCTCGTCACGACTCGCTTCATGGTCCTCTTGGGCATTTAAAAACGCAGTGAGTTTTTCCATGATCGGAAGTTTTGAAATCTGTTCTGTGATGATCTCTTTTTTCTGACTAATCCTTGATTTGGTTACTTTTTCTCCCAATGGGAGTAGCACCACATCTCCCCCGGGAGTGTGTACGAGGTTCAGTAGTTCAGCAGCTCGAACCACCCCAAGGGTATCTCCAAATTCCATTTTGAGTTCGTTGGCAAGTTTATAGATATCTTCTTTTCCGTGGTCCTTGGTACGTAGTAAGTCCAAAAAGCCTAGAATCTCACTGATATCAATGGGAGGAATGATGAGATGACTCTGTGGAGGCTCCGAAGAGTCATTTGGTTTCGACGGTGGTTTCGATTTGGCATTCATCTTTTTTGTCTATTTACTCCTTCACACCAGGGCCCGACCTTAGCTCGAAATCCCCTGATAGCATACTAAAATCCTTTTTCTTAATAAACTCATAAAATTTCTTTTCCCTCACGCCAACAACGAAAATACTTGATCCACATAATTACTGAAAGCAGGGTCTTTTTTATCTCGAGGGCGAGGAAGGTCAATTCGAAATTCACCCACAATATGGCCTGGCCGCCGCGATAAGATCAAAATCCGATCTGCAAGCTCAACTGCCTCTTCGATTTGGTGAGTTACGAGAAGGACGGTGTTCATACGGATTTCAGGGTCCGTCCAGATATCAATTAATTCGTTTCTCAGGTTGATTGAGGTCAGGACATCTACGGAAGAAAAGGGCTCGTCCATGAGCAAAACCTCAGGCTCTACAGCGAGCGCTCGAGCAATCCCCACACGTTGCTTCATCCCCCCAGAAAGCTCCCTTGGATAGGCTTCTTCTTGTCCATTGAGTCCGACTTTCTCAATGTAGTACTCAACTCGGCTATTTTTTTGTCGTTTCGACAACGAGCGCGCTTCTAGTCCGAGAGCGATATTTTGTTCTACAGTGAGCCAGGGAAGAAGAGCAAAGTTTTGAAAAACCATGGCGGTTTCTAAGTTCACGCTTCGAAGCGGTGCCTCTTTAAAGAAGATCTCCCCTTCATTAGGGAAAATCAATCCACCTGCCAATCGAAGCAAAGTACTTTTTCCAGCCCCTGAAGGTCCCACGATCGCAACCAACTGACCTTGATCCACGGAAAAATTCAAATTTTTTAAAACGGTGACATCCCCTTGGGGCAAGGTAAAGCGCTTATGAACAGACTGAAACTCAATGATTTTTTTGAAATTTTCCGTGTCCATGAGCTTTATATCTTATATCTTTCGATGGAAATTTGATAGATCGGTCTCCAAAAGATCACATTGATGAGCAAAATCCAGGCAATCATGGCACCAATGCAAAGAGACATCGACTGTGTGTCGCCTAGTTCGTACACTGAGTAGTTTAAAAGTGCTCCAATTCCATGAACTTGAAGTGTTTTACCCTGGAAATTTAGATACTCAGCAACGACCAGGGCATTCCATCCTGCTCCCCAGGCAGTGATGGCTCCAGTGACTAAGGCCGGCCGAATTGCTGGAATCACTAAATGAGGCCAAGCTTTCCACCCTCTGATCCCGAAAGAGGCAGTCACTTCTGACAAACTTTCTGAAATATTCGTAAGGCCTCCAAGACCATTGAAAAGCAAATACCACTGCATGCCTGTGAGGAGTAACAAGATACTCGAAATTTCCATCCCACCGCCTAGTTTTTTTACGAGCACTAGAATGATGAGAGGAAATAGGGCAATCGCCGGCAAGCTTGCCCCAACTTGTGCAAGCGTGGTGACCCATTTTTTTAATTTTGGACGATTCCATACAAAAAGAACGAGCGGAATGGTCCATGCCATTGAAATAAATAAGGCAATGAGAAGTCTTCCGGTCGAAGCCAATAAAGCAGTCGGAATTTTTTTTGCAATGGGTGGCCAAGGAGGCGCAAGAAGATGAGTGAGGGTCCAAATGGAATACCCAGCAATCGAAATCGCTGTCGCTATTCCTATGAACTGAATTGAGCGACGAAGAAGATATAGTCCGAATGGAAGTTCTTTTACAGGAGGCTCAAAAATCTCAGTTCGCAAGAGGTGCCCAATGGCTGAGACGATAGCGATTGGAAGATCCCAAAAAATGGGAAGTAAAATCTCCCGAATGATCCAAAGAAATGGAAAGAATAAAGCTCTGGTAACTTTTTTAAACGCAGGAAGCAATGGCGTGATGCGATTGATGAAATTTTTTGGAAGAGTTTCAATCATCGCCTCCTCTTCGTCCTCGATTGTGTTTGAATGCTCTTTGAAACGTTCTGACCATGCTGAAACAGGGCGCCAGATAAAAAAATCGAGAGTTAGAATCAAAAGGGTGAGACAAAAAAGACCACTAAAAATCAAATCAATCTGATTTTGCTCGGCTGCCAAGGCAAGGAAACTTCCGATGCCAGGAAGGAAAAATTTCATTTGCCCAATGGCAATGATTTCACAGGCAACGAGGAAAAACCAACCATTCGACCAAGATAAAATGCTGTTATAAACGATGCGAGGAACACAAGAAGGCGCGTAGAGTTTCCAAAACCGAGCAGCACCTCGGATTCCGAAGCTTCTCACCACATCGAACTGATCATCTGGAATAGACTTCACGGCTTCATACACAGCAAAAGCGATATTCCAGGCTTGTGAGGTGAAAATTAAAAATGTCGCTGCAAGTTCAACTCCCAATCGATGCCCATTGGTGATTCCAATGAAAAACGCAATCGCCGCAGGAAAAAAACCAACCACGGGAACAGATTGTAAAATATCTAGCAGCGGAATAATGATCCGCTCACCCAATCGAGTTCGAGCGGCCATGAGCCCAAGTCCGAATGAAAAAACGAGTGATGCCAGATACGAAACGGTCATTCGCATCAATGAAAGAAAAAGAGCTCCTGGGAGATCCCGGAATTGCATGTCCTCAGCTCGAAGCTCTGTGAGATGCATCCCCCCTCGATAGATGGCCACAAGAAAGGCAATCACGGCAGTCAGTAAGGCAAAGTAAAGAAGTCCTTTCCTGGCCTTGAGGAGACGATGTCTTGGAATCATGGAAGGGTGCGAGCCGCGTCTCATGACTAAAAGGTATAACGCAGAACGGTTGATTGAACCAGTCAAATGTAAGGAAACTTCCTTTCTAGGATGGCCTCAGCTCTGGGTCTCGACTAGACTAGAAAAAGAAAAGGATGTTCAGATGGTTGAAAAACAAGCCGCGTTACGACTCGGGAAAAGACAACTTCAGGCTTTGCTGGGGTTTGTAGGAGTTTTGTTATGGGGGTGGATAGGCATTGGGACGAGTTCGGCGACGACCTTTTTCATTCAGCCACTTCCAGAAAAAATTTCTAAGACCCCAGTGATCGTTCGGGGTATCGCAGGAAAATCAGACTCACGATGGGTGCGTCTTGATTCCGGTGAGGAGCAAGTTTTTACTTTTACTTCCTTTCAAGTTTTGGAGCTTCTCAAAGGGAAGTTGAGCGATGATCAAGAAGTGGTCGTACGCTCCTTTGGTGGAACGATTGGAAATGATCAGTTTAAGGTTCCAGGTGCTGCTCAATTTAACTTGGGCGATGAAGTGGTGTTGATGCTCAGCCTTCCTCATTCCGATGGCAGTCACTCCGTATTGGGAATGGAAAGTGGTCAGTTTGGACTTCGAAAAGACGCAAATGGAAGAGTCGTTTTAAGCGGAATTGGGTTAAATCCTTCGAATCATCACCATCCTGTCTCCGAAGAAGAAGTGGCTCACAGGAAAGACCAGAATCAGCCACTCGATGAGTCACGACATTCGCAATCGTGGAGCCTTGACAAGCTTCGCGGGCTGATTCAAAGGCAAAAAGAGAAATCAGCAGAATCCCCGCATGAGTCTCAATCATTGGAAGGGCTCAGTCCACCTAGCGCAGTCACTGAGATACCGTCTTCCGAGACGAGCTTAAAAAAAGACTCTAAAAATGAAAAAGTCCAAATCACTGAGCCATCTTGGTTGAGCAAACACTGGGCGACACTGCTCACGGTGGTGCTCGTGAGTCTTGCTACGGCAGCCATTTTTCGACGAAAGTCCTAGGGGGTTGTTCCAACCTGTTTTAACGAAAAGCGTCATGAACGTGTCGCACTTAAGGCCGTTTGAACTCACTGAAATTAAAGAGTATCGATTGCTTTCACTTGCA
>CAYLWK010000146.1:0-2603 GCA_964387255.1 uncultured Oligoflexia bacterium | reverse complement strand
TTTTTAGATTATCAGCTTGACCCGGTCTCGTTTCGCTTGGGTCGACAATCGCTTGATTTCGGTCAAGGTTTGATTCTGTCTCGAAATGAATGGGGAGTGGCTGGAAATGCTTTTGATGGATTGCGTATTTCTTTAAAACACGGAATAGGTTGGAGTGATTTTTTTTGGATGAAAATTAATGAGACCTCGAGTGACTCCATTGCTGGCTCAGGAGATGATGATCTTTATGGCTATTACCTTTCGATCAAGCTTGATACGAACATTGAATCCCTCGACGCTTATGCACTTCATTTCTCAAATCAAGCTGGATCCCCAGTCGAAAACGCCTCTACCTTTGGAATACGGCTGAGTTCAGTGGAATGGAATCAACTCAGCTCGTCGACTGAGTTTTCGCTTCAAAACTCAAGAGCTTCAATTCAAAACTTATTGAATTTCAGTTTCTTCGCTCATTTGCGCTTACCTATGATTTCTAAACTCCGTTTTAGTGTTACACGAGCAAGCTCGAATTTTCAGAGTCTTTACCCAGAGTTTCATGAGTTTTTGGGTCGTGGAGATGCTTTTGGATTTAGAAATATCACCGCGGTATCGTTTGACCTTTTTTTAAATCTTACGCCTCAGTGGACGCTTCTCACAGGGTATTCCCTTTTTCGAAGAACGTCATCTTCCACTCCAGCATTTCAAGTTGATGGAATCACCGACTACGGAGTTCAAAGCACTGAAGACTCGATTGCGCAAGAACTTGATTTCGTTCTGCTCGGGCACTTAAATAAAGCACTTTCACTGGAAGTCACTGGAGCACTGATCTTTGCTGGACCGTATCTAAAAGCAAATCAAGGCAGCGATCTTGCGAGCGCCGCATGGATTCGTGTGATTAGTCAATTCTAAAGCTAAACCCTCTTGCGATGAACTGATGGGGCGGATAGCCTTCTTGTGAGAGATGTTTAAAAATCTTAGGTTGCTTTGAGATCAGAGCGTTTAAAACTTGAGCATCTTCTTGAAGATCTGCGACCGTCAGTGTCTGTCCCATTTTGGAGGTTGGATCAATTTTACTAAAAAAATCACACAGAAACTGATCTCGAAAATCATCAAAAAACTCTATTTTCTGTTCTTGAGAAGTAAAGCCATAGTCATTGAGAGACCCTGAAGCCACGATATCCTGAGGCATTGAGTCCCAGAGACAGGTAATCTGCTTGGAACCGTCGTCATTCACACGAATCGACGTCTGGTCACATGGGAGTTCTTCAGGAAGCTGTCGTAGAACGGCAATATCAGAGCTAATCAAATCAATCGCTCGAGTGATCGTGAGCTGACACGCACGAGCGATGTCTTTTTCATCAATATAGTCAATCTGGGGATTGTTTTCGAAGTCATCTGAATTGCGATAGCCGCTCTCGCCACCATTCTTTCCTGACCGAGAGTGATCTTGTCCTAAGTCGCCTGAAAACAAGCGTCCTTGCAATTCGGACTGAGATGACTGCCCCCCACTACATCCAACAGCACCTAAAAGCATTAAGATACTCAGACGTATAAAAACAGACCCTTGATCTAAACAATTTTTGAGCTGAGTCAAAAAAGACACTCCCTTACGACCGATACGTCCAACAAATAGCTTCAAGATTAATTATAACGCAAAGCGTCTTTTTTTCAAGGTAGGAATAAACCAGTTTTTAAAAAGAGATCTGAGTGCCTAGAGTGATGGTCATCAAACTAGGAGCGTTAGGCGTAACGCTTACAGGAATGCTGAGTTGAGAAAAATCGAGGGTGAGCGCCCAATTCAGGTCTCCGCCTTTGGAGCCAATCGGGTACCCGACTCCCACTGCAATTTCACGGCTGCCGAAATTAAAGTTGGAAAAACTATCTGTAATCGGAGCATATTTTAAATACGCCCACCATTTTCGTCCATCGTGTGCATCAAAAAGATTAAACAAATAGAGCTGCGGTCCAATCAAAGCTGAGATTCCGTAGCTTTTATCTGAAACGAACATTTTCCAATAGTACCAGCCAAACATGGGCCTCAAAGTCCACCCAGGGATATCCACAAGCGTGACTCCAACACGACCATTGACGCCCATGAACTGGGCTGCAGGATACTGACTGGGCGTCACACTGCTGGTGAGATTCAGGACGTTCGCGTAAAACGAAAGCCCAAAATCAAGCTTTTCGGTAAGAAAATAATTCGCCCCTGCTTTTAAAGTGAGTGAAACGGTGCTTAAACTCACTGCCTCAGTCCCAATCGACTCTGAGTACGACATATAAGTACCACCCAGACCTGCAAAGCCATTGAATCTTTTAAAGCTTGGGGGGTCATACACGAGATAGTAATAAGCTTTTCCACGTGATTGGGAGACCTTTAGTTTTCCTAAAAGCGTCCCCTCTTCGATCAACTCGGGCTCTTTTCTTTTTTTCGCCTGCTCTTTTTTGAGTTTTGACTGAGCATTTTCTTCATCAGGCCGTTCTTTTTCTTTACTTGGCTTTTTAACTCGATAAACATCCCAGCCCGGCTTTAATTTTTTATGTTTAGCGGAAATTTGAGCCATGAGACGAGCCTGTGGCTGTGTGTAGAAATGAACATCGATTTGGTCATTTTTAGCTTCTTCACAATA
>CAYLWK010000145.1:0-4187 GCA_964387255.1 uncultured Oligoflexia bacterium | reverse complement strand
TTTAGGTCTCCGTCAAATACTTCTCCTGATTTGGAGATGATCTGAATCGGCACCGTCTTCTCTTTTGATTCTGGTTCTTTTTGCTGATTCACAGAACTTCAATTTACCACTTCTAAGATGGTTCGTGAATACCTTAGGACTTAGAATTACGATAAAAGATTACCAAGAGAAGTGCTGAATTTTACCGTCTTCTTGATCGTTCTTTTGGTGAGGTAGACTGTTCTGTGGAAGGCTTTGTCCTTGGGGCACTGAGAAGCGATTTTCTGAAGGTTGCTGCGGTGATTCAGGAGTTTGATGATCTCCTCGGTGTGATGGGACTGAGGCTTGTGATTGCGTCGATGTAGGAGAGCTGGGCTTGTCTGGCTGATTTCTTGGATCCTGCTCCGGCTGAAAACGATAGGGGTGACCTTCTGGATAAAGATGGTTTGGCAGTCGATCAGGTTTTACAGGAGTGAGTTGACCATCGAGTTGATGATTGGTGATTACAAATTTATCATACTCAGTGATCGAGCGATCCCGATAGATTTTGAATTGATCTGATAAGGGCACGCTTAAGATGGCTCTTCGTATGAGCGGCTGGTTGGGATTCGTGTCAAAACGATAGGCAATCACGGCGACTGGCTTTTGTTTCTTTCGACGATCGATCAGGATTCCGAGCCCAAGGGTGCTCCCCCCAGGATAAACATGAATTTCTAAGTTCCCTGCGAATTCAATCACATCCACGCGTTTACCGCTTTTTCCATGGCCATCGAGCCGATCGAAATCGTCTTTTTTAACAGCTTTGGGGTCAAACGCCTTTTGTCCTTCTGCAAATCCCAGTTGAGTGAGTAAAACCACTCCGGAAATAAACGAGGCGGCTAGCAGAAGATTTCTAAAATTGACAAAATAACTCATCTATAAGCATGTCGTAAGTCTGGTTCAAAAAATCAAGGATCTTCATATTCTTTTAAAGATAATGCAATGCATTATATGGTGGATTTGATTTAGTTTATGGTATGACCCTGTCATGAGTGAAAAAATTATTTATTCGATGGTGGGTGTGAATAAAGTCTATCCGCCCCAAAAGCAGGTCATAAAAGACATTTCTCTTTCTTTTTTTTACGGCGCTAAAATTGGTGTGCTGGGATTGAATGGAGCCGGAAAGTCGACGCTTCTGAAAATCATGGCCGGGAAGGAAAAAGACTTTAACGGTGAAGCGCATTTATCGGATGGCTATTCCGTCGGGCATTTGCCGCAGGAGCCCCAGTTTGATGAAGATAAAACTGTGAAAGAAACTGTTTTAGAAGGTTTGGGTGAGATCAATCAGATGCTCAAACGTTTTAATGAGATTAGTGAAAAATTTTCGGACCCTGAACTGGATCCAGATGAAATGCAAAGCCTGCTCGAAGAGCAAGGTGCCTTGCAAGAGAAAATTGATCATGCCAATGGATGGGAAGTCGATCGCATCATAGAACAGGCCTCTGAAGCACTTCGTCTCCCTCCACCCGAGGCAGGCGTTAACAATCTTTCCGGAGGCGAAAGAAGACGAGTTGCACTTGCCCGACTCTTATTGCAAAAGCCAGATGTACTCCTGCTGGATGAGCCTACCAACCACTTGGATGCTGAGTCCGTCCAATGGTTGGAGCGATTCTTACAAGAGTACGAAGGCACCGTCGTTGCGATCACCCATGATCGTTATTTTTTGGATAATTCCGCACAATGGATTTTAGAGCTGGATCGAGGCGAGGGGATTCCTTGGAAAGGAAATTACTCTTCTTGGCTTGAACAAAAGCAAAAACGACTTCAAATGGAAGAAAAACAGGCCTCAAAACGTCAGAAGACACTCGACCGAGAGCTTGAATGGATTCGAATGTCACCCAAGGGAAGGCACTCTAAAAATAAAGCAAGAGTCAGCGCTTATGAGCAATTACTGAA
Source organism: uncultured Oligoflexia bacterium (assembly GCA_964387255.1). GTDB lineage: Bacteria > Bdellovibrionota > UBA1018 > UBA1018 > CAUJDS01 > CAYLWK01. The sequence goes on along the minus strand of CAYLWK010000145.1, from coordinate 2,273 downwards.
TCAGGACCAGGGACAGAAGGTCGAAGACCTAGAGATTTACATACCTCCAGGACCTCGCTTAGGCGATGTGGTGATCGACGCCAAAAATCTAACGAAAGCCTATGGAGATAAGATTTTATTTTCTGACTTTTCGTTTAAAGTTCCTCCCGGAAGCATAGTGGGGATCATCGGAGGCAATGGGGCTGGGAAGACAACTTTGTTTCGAATTCTAACGGGTGAAGAAAAGCCTGATGATGGGGAAGTAAAGTTTGGTGATACGGTGAAGCTTGCCTATGTTGATCAAAGCCGAGACAGCTTGAATGGTGAACGCACTGTTTGGGAAGAAATTTCAGATGGCAAAAACGAGACGATTCTTTTGGGTAATCGTGAAGTTGCCTCTCGAAGCTATTGTGCACGTTTTAATTTCACAGGTTCCGATCAGCAAAAAAAGGTGAAGGATCTTTCTGGAGGAGAGCGCAATCGAGTGCAGCTTGCAAAAATTTTAAAATCAGGTGCAAACGTTCTCCTCTTGGATGAGCCAACAAACGATTTAGATGTGAACACGATGCGTGCTCTTGAAGATGCGCTCTTAAATTTTGCAGGTTCCGCATTAGTCATCAGCCATGATCGATGGTTTTTAGATCGTATCTGTACGCACATCATGGCATTCGAAGGTGAGAGTCAAGTCACATTTATTGAAGGAAACTTTAAAGATTACGAAGAGGATAAAAAACGACGCTTGGGTCCAGAGGCACTACAACCAAAGCGTGTTCGCTATAAGAAAATTCAATAAAAGGGCCTCTCGTTGAAAGTTTGATGGTTTTTAGGAACCCTGAATTAAATAAAGACAGCGTCCAATGAGTAGTAATAAAACACTATAAAATAGTGGGCGAACGACTTTCTCTCCTCGAGATAAAGTGAACTGAGCGCCAAGTGCGTTTCCACAAGCCGAGCCTGAAATCGCAATGGCAGCAACAGGCCATAGAACTTTTCCAATGGACAGAAAATAGATCAGTGCTGCCAAATTAGAACAATAATTCACTAGCCTGGCGTTCATGGCAGAGTCTCTCATGGATAGATGAATCAAGAATAAAAAAGCCATAATGAGAAAACTGCCGGTTCCTGGTCCATAAAATCCGTCGTAAAAGCCAATCAAAAGCCCAAAAGAGAGCGCTCGAAGAGCGTATTGATAAGAGGATAAGTCTTTCTTGATGTTCGTTTTTCGTTTCTTTTGATCTTGAATAAGATTGATAAAAATCATGATCGGAACGATCACGAGCAAAAGATAGGTCATTGAGTTCGAGGTATGCACACCGCTCATTGAAGCACCAAGGAGTGCTCCACTGAAAGCACTTGCCATTGCAACTCCCGTGACTCGCCATTGAATACGTCCACTTCGAGCATATCGAAACGCTGCTATGGTGCCTCCACAGGTACTCACGAGCTTATTTGTTCCTAAGAGAAAATGAGGAGGGAGGCCTATGGATAAATACGTAGGCACTGAAATGAGTCCTCCACCTCCAGCAATGGAGTCAATGAAACCTGAAAATCCAATCATAAAAAAGACAAAAACGCCTTCTAGAAAAGTGAGTTCCACGACATTCATGCTTTATTGAAAACGGAAAGTCTATTCATCGAAACGCAGGAGCTCCTGTGATTTCTGATCCCACCACGAGTCTATGAACATCCTCAGTGCCTTCATAGGTGTTCACCGTTTCAAGATTCATGAGATGTCTCATGACAGGATACTCGTCGATGATTCCATTGGCTCCTAATAAGTCTCGCGCATCTCGAGCTGTTTCTAAAGCCATTTTGCAATTATTCATTTTAAGGAGTGAGACATGGTGAGGCTTCAGTTCCCCTTTTTCTTTCATCCTTCCACACTGAAGCGCGAGTAATTGCGCTTTGGTGATTTCCTGAACCATCTTTACGAGTTTGGCTTGAGCTAGTTGAAAATGAGAAAGCGGCTTATCGAAAATGATTCGATCACCGGCGTAGTTTAAAGCCGTGTGATAACAAGTGTTCGCAGCTCCGATCACTCCCCAGCCAATGCCATGACGCGCCTGAGTGAGACATGATAATGGACCGCGTAAGCTTGCCACGCCTGGGAGGAGATTTTCCTCTGGAACAAAACATCGATCAAAGTGAAGCTCCGAAGTCACGCTGACACGAAGAGAAAACTTTCCGGTCATCTTACTAGTTGTAAATCCTTTAGTGCCTTTTTCAACAATGAAGCCCCTGACTTTTCCGTCTAGCTTCGCCCAGACGACTGCTAGATCTGCAATGCAACCATT
>CAYLWK010000144.1:0-3220 GCA_964387255.1 uncultured Oligoflexia bacterium | reverse complement strand
CTTCAGAGATAAACGGTTTGATTCTTCGAGCAACAATGCGTTTTTTAAATGCAAGTTTTCCATTAAAAAATTCACTCAATGACGACTTTGGAATCCCAAGGTCATGAGCAAATCTACTTAAAGAATAACGTCCATTCACCTGTTTCTTTCGCGCTTCGAAGACACGCTCTAGCTCGTCTCTTAAGATGGTTTGGGAGTTATAATAGGAGCATTGAGTGTCTCGCTCCCCTTCCCTGACTTGGTGCTTTCTCTCTCCCGGCACTACCGACGCCAGATTTGATTCGAACCGATGGGAATGATCCTCAGTGAGATTATTCTGATTAATTAATTTTTTTTCTAATTCCATAATTTGAAAGAGGTATAACATTTTAGTCCGGTGTTTTCAAAGAAAGTCCGGCCTCTTCTAACGTTTAAATCAGGTTTTATATTTTGTTTTGATTAGGATTTAGCCTTTTATTACAGGTGTTTGTAAAAGCTAAAACGAACCAGGCTTTGGACTCAGCTCTCTGCGCCTCATCGGCATCAGATCGATCACCTGGTAGATCGATGTCATGGGGGTGGGTTTTAGAAATCGCTGTTTGATGCTCCCATCAAGCCCCATCAAAACCATTTGAAACGGATTTGATTGACTTAGGTCACTTTGAAAAAGTGACTGGCCCCCAGTGTGGTTTTTGATCTTCATTAGTTTCAGCTTTCTTTCCTGATTTTCGTTTGGATGTGCTCTAAACTGTGTGAGTTGGTCATCACAAAAGGTAGGCTTCAGACAATCCATCACCAGCAACCGATGCTTCCATTGAAACGCCTCTATCTCTGAAACCTTCACCCCTCCAAGATCACTTTTCATTTCTTGAGAAGACTCACCTCCCCTTGTTTCAAATCCTGTAACGATCACGATCACCACCATAGAATAAATAAATGGGCGTTTTAACACGGAGGCCTCCAAAGTCAGGTAGTCTGATGGTTACTTTTGATTTTAATCCTCACTCACTGCATCATCAAGCCTAGGTTGAGTTATCTAGGAATCCAAGACAAAAAGGCCTTGTTGACAGGACTTTTAATTTCATTGACCCTAAAATTAAGGTTGTATTAAATTTTTTAGGGGGAAATGTCTTGTTTTTTTTATCGCCACCTCAGCAACGGTTGATTCGATCTTTGCTTTTTATTTTATTTACAGTGAATGGAGTCACTTTACTTCCTGCTAAAGGCAACCGATGGCCCGGGTCGTTTTTAAATGACTATCAAAAGGCACATCAAAACTGCTCAAAGAACTATGCCACGACTGCTCAAACCTCCCTAGAACGCTATCAACAATGGACCTCTAATCAGACATGCGCTCTGGCAAAGCTTCGAGATTCTTTTGAATCAATTCAAACCTATTGTTCCTCGGTGAGTATGAATACCTATCAAGACTGCCTTAAAGATATCCTTAAAAAAGTAGAAACTCAGGACGGATGGTCGATTGAAGGACTCACTCTTCTAAGCTCCTATGTTCCCCTTTATTTCTCAAACCAACCTAAAAGTAGAGCAATTCTTCGCGCTCTTTCTCTGAGCGAGAACTTATTAGTCATCTTGGATTATCTCCCTCGACGTAAAATTCCAACTGAAGCGGAGCTCTTAAATAAACCAACCCATAAGTTACCAAAGAAAAAGATTTCAACCTTGATTCAAGAAGAAAAAGCGTTTGCACAAACAACGGCCACCTCTCTTCTCACCACTGCCAAACAACTCACTACCTCAGTAGCAAACTTAAAGTCTAAGACGACGCTTCCTGATCATGCGACACTCAAACTGAAAAAACTTTCAAATAAAATCAAAAAATCTGAAAAACAGTGGATCACACCTGAATAAGTCACACGCTCTCAATCCCTACAGGGACGAGGGCGAGTTTCTCCAAAGCTCAATTGCAAACAAAAATGTCACTTGATACCCACTGGTTCTTCCTTGAACAAGGGAAGCGTTCTTATTTTCATTTCCTAAGATCATGGTTCGCTCGATCTCAAGCACAGGAAAAAAGTAATCAATCGCGGGTGGCATTGCAAGCGAGAGCCCAAAGGAAGCATGATTTGCTCCGAACTCCCCTGCTCCAGAACCATAGAGGTACTCGTTATGGCTTTGTGAGCCTAAGCCCAGGGCTGCTGTCAAGGCGGGTTGCAAGATCAGTTCTGGTTTCCATTCAATATTTGCCACGACTGCTCGAAGCTTGGCTTCTAGATGAGTGCCTCCGTGAGCGCTTAGGTCTTGAGACACTTGAAACCTTAACTCACCTCGCAGCGGATCCCTGAGTTCAAGGAACTGATCGAGCTCCATGGTGCCTTTTCTTTGATTTTGAGGCCCTTCACCCATTCCTCCAGTCAAATACAGTGGACGATCACCCGTTGCCGACAAAGCAAATCTCGAACGATAGCGCAGCCAATCAGTGAGATGATGAGAAAACAAAAGAGTGGAACCCACGATCTGAAGACTAGGATGAAACAAGTCGATCGCCCAGATGGGAGTTAATTGCCAAGAACGATAAAAAATGGCGCCTCGTTTTTGAAGACTCGACTGAAACTTCCCACCCAGTGCAATTTTAAAATAGTCCCACCGCCAGGGTTGATCAGGCTTAGCCACCAATCGGCTGCGAAGGCTTGTTGAGTTTGCCCCTGCATCATTGCCAACTAAAACCAAACTCAGCGATAGAAAAACTAATGGCGCCAAATTGAGAAATCCACGTTTGAATACTTTCATAAATCCCCTACTCGATTTCTAGATTCTCACTATGATCAGTTTTCACTCCGGCTCTTTGTCAGTATCGAGCCACTAATGAGGTTGTGAAAGTCGAATCAATTCTTTCAAGCCCTTCACTTGGTGGGACATTATCAAAGTTTACTAGGTACGCCACCTTCATTGAGATCACAGAACTTAACGAGACTCTCACCGAAGGCTCTAAATTTACTTGAAGATCCTCAATATCACTAAATTCTGGAACCACTTCGACCCAAAATCGAGCGGTTGCATTAGGACCGATCCCTTTTTCCACTTGAAAGAACGTTCGTAAACTATGATTGACAATTTGACTCAAGTCGATGGCTCGTATCACCTGGGTCCGATAGCCAAGCTCCGTGAAGAACTCAAACTCTCCTTGTTTCTTCGCACGGACCCAAAAGTATTTTCCACCCGCATCGACGTTGGTTTGATAAATAAAGCCAGCAAAGGTGTTTCCCCTCCAATCATTTGACAA
>CAYLWK010000143.1:0-12780 GCA_964387255.1 uncultured Oligoflexia bacterium | reverse complement strand
ACCCAAATACGGTGATTTCTAATTTGACTGCTCTAGTGATTCATAAACTCTCAGACGAGTCTTTAGATAGAATTGATGTGGATATCGATCGTAGTCAGACACTTAGAAATCGCCTTTTAAAAGTCCATCGAGTGAGTGGGAGTCGAAAGATTGGAGTTTCTAAAATGAAGTTTATGGGTGAGCTGATTCGAGTTTATGATTTAGAGCGAACTCTTTGCGAAGCCTATCGAATGGATCCTTCTGGAGATCTTTTTTTTAAGGCCGTTAAACGATATTTGAAGCGCTACAAGCCTGATTTTAATAAGATCGATAAATACGATCAGAAACTAAAGACTAAAGTTTTAACTCACCTCAGACAGGAGCTCACCGTTGCCTAAAAGAATGAAAAGTTTCTTAGCAAAAGCCAGGTCATGGACGGCATCACGGAAGCTCTTTGGTAGTCAAGCATTTCTCCGTTATGTGATGTTGCATTTTCTGGAGAACCTCAATACGGTCTCGAAAGACTTTGTGTTTAAGGGCGGGAATTTGCTCTGGCTATACATCGAAACGCCAAGAGCTACGATTGACCTGGATCTTGCGACTTTAGTTGAAAATCAACACGAACGTGTACGAGAAACTCTTGAAAAGGCATGTAAAATCAATCCTGATATTTCATACGAGATTAAAGAATTTAATCCAATTGAAAATGATTGCAAAAACGGCTCTGCTGTGACGGTTTTATACAAAACTAAGGAAGGAGCCAAAACACCTTTGAAATTGATATTGTCTATGCCTTGCCTGTGGACTTTAAGGAAATTCTAGCTCCGATTGAGGGTTCCAACAAACTTAAAGCGGCGTCACTTGAAAACATTGTCATTGACAAACTGTCTGCTGCTCAGCGTTTTGAAGGTGGCAACACACGTTTGAAAGACTTTGATGATCTCTGGAGAATATCAAGGAGCTCTCAGGAGCTTGACGTGAAGAAGTTAATGGAACTATCTAAGAAACGAAATGTTCCTCTCATGGTAGATAGAAATTGGATCAATAGTGAACTGATCCGTCAATGGGAAGCATACGCTAAACGATATGAAGATTTACCGGCATCTTTAATAACGGTTTTTGAAGAATTAGAGAGATGGTTGAAAAAGTTTGATTAGCTTTTTTTGGGTTGTAGTGAGCTTGTCATGAAATCACAAAACGTATCAATAAATATGGGGTCTCTGACGTATTCTGGCCGAAATCTCATAATAGACCGCAAGACATCGATGTAGGTTCTAACGATGAGAAAGGCCAAGTGACGAGGATGTTTGCTTCCAATTTCCTTTTGACGAGCTTCTAGGAGTTGCTGGACAGTATCGACTGATTTCTCTTGGATGACCGCATTGGTTTCAACTCGGACAATATCGTCTCTGTGAATCGCGACGATGCGATAAAGATTGTGCAAAGGAATATAGCTCTGATTGATGATTTCTTTCATTGCAATAGAAATCACTTTAGGAAGGGGATCTCTTGAATGCTCCTGAATCACTCGTGTAGCGATACTCATGTCGATCTTGTTACGATGATCCAGAAGTTCAGCCAATATTGTTTCCTTGTCTGGGAAATATTGGTAGAGGGTCCCGATGCTGACTCCACATTTTTTGGCCAGTTCCGTTGTTCCAAACTGATGGAATTTCGCTTCACCAAGCTCATTCAACAGCTTGGTAGCGGCCTCCAGTATATCGGTGACAGTGTTTTCAGCCCTTTTTTGAATAGGTTTCTTTCTAATCAGTTTTTTCTGTTTTTTTGCCACGATTTTATTATCGACAAAAAACTGAGAAAAAATAAGTTATTCCATTTTAATTTATTAAATAATAATAATTTCAGATATTTACTAGATTCGAAAAATGAGAAAATTCTGAGATATAGGCGAATTGAATGTTCGACTAAAGGGGTCTATTCTTGTGGCGTTTATAGGAAGAATAATAAATGAAAGTAAGTTCGATTCTATTAGATTTTGGGTCGCGAGATAAAATTCACCTCAAACGAATGGGTGAAGCTTCAAGCAAGTCTCCAGTCATCTGTTTCCACGGTGCCTTCAGTAGCGGACGGGTGTTCTACAGCAAGGACGGTCATAAGGGTTTTGCGCCTAACCTTGCCAAAACTGGTTACGAAGTTTTTATTCCAGACAACAGAGGACACGGCTTAAGTACACCCCAAGTAAACGAAGCAACAGAATATGGAATGCACGAGTACATTATTGAAGACTTTCCTTTCATTTTTGAAAATGTGAAACGTATTACCTCTAAGGAGCGTTTTCACGTTGTCGCTCATTCGGACGGAGGTCTTCTACTTCTTTCCTTTTTGGCTCGATTTCCAGATTGGTGTGAAAAAATCTCTTCGATTACTCTTTTAGGGACTAAGCGATCGATTCAAGTTCGATCAATTAAGAAATTTTTTGCTATTGATCTAGTTTGGTATCTATTATGTCCACTTGTAGTGAAATCAGCTGGATACCTTCCAGCCGTCAAATTTAAGATCGGGTCAGACAACGATACGAAAAATTTTACACTTCAACGAATGGAATGGTTAAAAGGTAACTCATGGGTTGATCCCATAGACGAATTTGACTACCAAGCAGCCTGGAACAACGGAGTCAAGCCACCCATACTTGCTTATGCGGCGATTAATGATCCATATCACGGGAACAGAGAAGATGTTCGAAAATTTCTTGAGGAGCTCGGATACTCTGGTAACAATTTAAAGATTTTAGGTCGTTCTAGTGGTTACGGCGCAGACTATGATCATATTTCAATGCTAACCCATCGAGCCGCAATGAAGGATCATTTTCCTGAAATCTTCGAATGGATCAAAAACAACAGCAATTGACATTAGCACCCTCAAAATGAGGGTACTCAATCTGAGGAACCCCAGAATGATGCGCCAAACACGCTTAATTTATAGCGTTTTTTCCTCATGAAGTCGGGGGATATGGTATGATTTTAAGTGAAATTGAAACTGACGGAGTCGTTAAGACTCCGTCAAAAGAGTTCTTTGACAATCGAATAATTTGCGAGTGGTTCTCGACCAAAGAAGCCGCAGCCTATCTTGGAATAACTCAAAACGCACCTCGCATCATACTGTTTTGAGGAAAAGTAAGAGCGTACAAGTTAGGTCGCCGTCTGAAATTTCGGGGAATAGATCTTCGATCACTTTTTAAAGAAAGAGGTGATCCATGGCGATAAACCCCTACATGAAAGGCGGCAAAACATTCTTCGAGGTCTATGTTCTAGTCCGAGATGAGAATGGGCGGAAGATCCAGCGCAGACGAAGAGGACTCACTTCCAAAAGACAAGCTCACCAGGTTGAGTTTGAATTGCGGAGGGAAGTCGATGCTATTGCGAACCAAGAACCTCCAAGGACTTGGTCAGCATGGTTAGAGGAATGTCTTCGGCGGATGCGAATGGAGCTAAAGAAATCGACGGTAGAGACTTACGAGACTCGACTGAGAAAGTGGGCGAATCCTTTTTGGGCCAGAAAGCCCTTAACGGAAATCACTCAGCAAGATGTGAGAGAGCTGATCTTCAATGAAGCGAAGCTCAATCTCACACCAACCAGTAGAAGATCTCTTCTTAAAGAAATGAGAAGGATCTTTCAGATGGCTGTTGAGGAAGGAATCTTGACTCGAAACCCGGCAACGGGAGTGAGAGTGAAAGTTCCAGAACCCGAAAAAAGGGTTCTCTCCAACGAGGAAGCCCAAATGCTTCTGCGAATAGCAAAGCAATCAGATCATCCGTTTTATCTTGTTTGGGCAGTAGCTCTGATGACCGGGATGAGATCGGGTGAACTTTTTGCACTCAAGTGGAGGAATGTTGATCTCGAAGGTCGAAAGATTCATGTCGTTGAGCAATGGACGAGCAAAGATGGGTTTGGTCCCACAAAGACCAGAAAAAACAGAATTGTTCCCGTCTCTGATAGTCTTCTTAAGTTCCTAAGGGAGCTTAGAGCGAAGACGATTGGATCAGTAGATATCGAGTTTGTTTTGCCTCGATTGAAAGAATGGGAGCACGGAGAGCAGGCACGAATGACTAGAGCATTCTGCCAAATGATTGGAGTGCAAGAAGTTGCATTTCATGATCTTCGGGCGACCTTCATTACCAATCTCTTAGGTCGAGGGGAATCCTTAGCACGAGTGATGGCCATTGTTGGCCATGCGGAAATCAAGACGACCAATATCTACCTTCGTTTAGCGGGAGTAGATATCAAAGATGGAACGCAAAAGCTTGGCTACAGGATTCCAGAAGATAACCAAAAAGTGCTCAGTCTCGTGAAAGATGAGCGAAAAGTATGACTACTTTTGACTATACGCAGTTATTCGAATTATGTAATTACGGGCACTTAAGATCATTTCCATTGAACCCACCACATCTGACTGACTTGGTTTTGTTCTATGTTTCTGAAATTCTTTGGAAATTAGGACCGGGCGGGTTTTTCCGCGAATAAGAATCTTTAGAAGAAACGAAAATCCTTGTTAAGTTCTCTCCATGAAAATCGCATGTTTGATCTTTGGCTTACTAGGTTTGTTGTTCCCAATTCACTACTCCCATTCAAATGAACTTAAAATTGGAACCTACAATATCTGGTACGGACTGGATGGTGGGGGAACTCTGAAGCTTGGAGAGCGAGAAACATCGGCTGACCGAGAAGAGCGTTACAAGAAAGTGTTTCATTCATTTGGTGAAATGAGGCTTGATTTACTGGCAATTCAAGAGCTCAATTTTTCTGGGGTATCTTCTGAAATTCCGAAAATTGAAAATAGTGATTCATTTCATCAGTTTTATTTAACAGGTGTGCGAATTTTCGGTTTTGGAATCCCATTAAACATGGTGGTAAGTTTGAGTAGCTACCTAGCGAAGCCTTTGAAGCCAGAGGAGCTTGGCTGTGAAAAACTCCCTGGATCGGTTAGTGGTTTTTCCGGACGATGGTTTAGTTTTCAAACGGACATCAATTATTATTTGTGTTTTTTTGAATTTGATTTTCAAGGTAGAAGGTCACTGTTTGGAAATACGCATTTGGCATTTGCTATACCCAAAGGTGATTCATTTCTTAAGGGCGGTATATCTAGTTTGGATTCTACCTCTAAGGCCAGCGTTGAGCGAAAACAGGTTATGCTAGAGGAACAGATTGACTACCTCGCAAAGCGACTCAATGAATTAAAGGCTAAATACGATTTAGTTATTTTGGCTGGAGATCTAAATATTACTCAAACAAGTGAGCAATTTAAAAGGCTCCTTTCAAGTACCGGCTTTACGGATTTGTTTTCAGTAGAAATTGGACCCACTTGGGATCCTAAGGAAAATAGAATAGCAATGAAAGGAGATGGATCGTCTACTTATGCGGATGGCACTCCCGAAAAGGGGGTCGACTTAGTTACTTCTAAATACGACCTTTCTGTACCACGAAAGATAGACCATATTATTTTCTATTCCAAAAATGGGAATTGCCGCTCCGGCAGTTCTTCCAGAAGAATTTTCAATGGAGATCGGGAGGAAATTTTGTCGGATCACTTTGGAGTTATGGGCACATTGACCTGTGCAAAATGAGATTAGCTTTAGCTAAAGGTGGCTACATTGTTTTAGCTCACAAAATTAAGTAATTTCAATGGGTTACTCAAACGAAGTGACAAGGTCTCGATTTCACTAGATATTTAATAGTATAACAGTTATACTATCCTTAGTTATGCGTTTTAAATTCGATTCCTCTAAGAGCAAGCGTCTTCGAAAGAACAATAAACGAGGAATTGGCTTTGAAGAAGTACAAGAGATTTTCACGAAACCATATTATTTGGACCAAAGATCAGATGTACCAGAGCAGTATCGAGCTATTGGTTTTGTAGGAAACAGACTTTTCTCTGTCATTTTTGAAATGAGAGAAGATCGAGAAGGTGAATATATGCATCTTGTGACTTTGTGGAAATCTACAAAAGAGGAAAGAAAACTTTATGAAGAAAATAGCTAAAAAGAAGCCCATGGCAGCGGAGGAAGTTGCAAAGATCGCTGATCAAGGCGGAGATGTTTCTCGATTCTTTACTAATAAAGGGAAAATGGTCTCACCCGTTCAAAGAGTCAATGTTGATTTTACTAAAGAGATGCTGGATGAACTTGATATGACAGCAGATCGACTCAATGTTAGCAGACAAGCGGTGATTAAGATTTTTTTGAGACAAGCTTTAGATCAACACTATGTAGCGCAGAAAGCAAAAAAGACTGGTTAAAACTTGTATAGGTGAAAAAGCTGTGGCTAAAGGTGGCTAAAAACCGCTGCAAGTAATTGGAAAGAAATAAAAAGATTCAGGCCTACCACCTAGAATAAACTAAAAAAGTTTATGATCTAATATATTGAAATTACAAGAGATGAGAATGTTGAATTTTAGTTCTTGTTAAGCACTATCAGATTTGATAGTTTATATTTACGGGTAAGATTCGTCGAGGCGGCTTCTTGATTTACTACTGGATCGGCGATCATGAACCCAAGCATGTTCACGTTTTAAAAGATGGTAAGCTCATTGCGAAGGTCCGAGTGAGTGATCTTTCTCTACTTTCTGGAAAAATGAGTCGGAAATTAAAAAGATTTTAGAAGAATTAAAACAGGAAGACAAAATATGAAAACTCCTAAGCTCCAAAAAATAGACTTTAATAACCGAAAAAAGGAATTTGAAGTTTCTTATAAGGGCGGAAAAAAGGTGGCTTTACACTACGGTCAGTTGGGGATTCGTTCTAACCTAGTCCATGCGGGAATCGATACTGATTCTAATGGGATCGCTTTTTTCTATGAAACAGAATCAGGAGAAAAAGATTTTGTCCCTTACGATATTCCACTCATTTTAACAAAAGACCCTGATTATCTTTTTCAGTCAGAAATCGAAGAATTAATCGCCGACATTCACAAAAATATGAAGGCTAAAGGAATTTCTAAAAAATTCTTAGCTCGATCGCTAGAAACATCAGATATTCAAGTTGAAAGGCTTTTGAATCCTGAAAATCCAAATAAGAACTTTGTTCAGCTCAATAAAATTGCCCATATTTTAGGGTTAAACTTAAAAATTCAACTCGAAGAAGAAGTGGCTTAGTTTTCAACTAACCAAGCAGCTTTGTTTTCTAGCCCAAGTACTTTGAGAACAAATTCCATGGTGATAGTGCTATTGTGTTCTCGAACACATTCGATATCAAATTGATCTCCGTTGGGACGTTTTATGAAAATCCTGGCGTATTCTAGTTTCCTTGGATGCTTAAACCTAGAATAATCGACCTTAGGGTAGTCGGTAGTCGTTACAAAAAGAAGTTCATCTTTATCAAGAACGATTTTATCGGGTAGTGCAAGCTTAATTGTGTAAATTCTCTTTCGGGCTCTTGAACCAAGGGAGCGACCTCTGAAAGTGAATTGGGTTTCTTTTCCAATGTGCTTCCATCTTAAGAGCAATGACACCTAGGAGATTGTAGCAGGAGGATTCTCCGGCAATAATCTCCATTGACTTTGTCCTGCGCTTAAATTCTTTATTTAATCTTTCAATCGGATTTGTCGTCCCAAGCGAGAGCCACTCCTCTTCAGGAAATTTGAAGAAGGTAAGCGCACTCTCAATGTTGTTACGTAGGCACTTTACGGCTGAAGGGGTTTCACGTTCCCAGCGTTTTTCAAAGTCAGAGAAGAACTGCTTGGCTTTCTTTTTGGAGCTTGCGTAAAAGATCGAACGCAAGTCGTCAGCTAACTCTTTTCGGACTCCACGAGCAGCCTTTGTTAAGACATTTTTTGCCAGGTGAACCTGACACCGTTGAATCACTGCATTTGGAAATTCTTCCTCAAAAACATTTTCAAGACCACTGAGTCCATCCATGATTCCAAGTTCAACTAGCTCTTTTTTTAAGCCTCTGAACTTAAGATCTTTAAAGAGCTGTCGCCATGTGCTGGCTGACTCCTTATCTCCCGCTTGAAGAGCTAGGACCTGCTTGTGATTGCTCTTTGTCACACCAATGACTACAAGCACGCAGACTTTCTCGACCTTGCCGTCGATTCGCATCTTGAAGTTGGTTCCGTCAACGTAGAGATATTTGAACTCTTCCTCTATAGGGCGAGTTCTCCACTGTTCAATCTTTTCGGAGAGTTCTTTGTTCAGTGTCGATATTTCTGTGTGGCTGAGTTTTCGTCCAAAAAGTCGCTCTGAGATGAGGGAGACTGAGCACGTGCTCTGACCCATGAGATGCATTAGCAGACAATCTTGTTTAACCCTCTCATCGACACGTGAAAATCTGGGCAGTACTTGCGTTTGAAACTTCCCTTGTCGATCTCGTGGAACTTTGATTGACAAGCCGCCAAGTCCTTTGACGAAGAATGTCCTGCCGTAATAGCCGTTGCGATAGTTCCTCTGGCTAAGTTGGACCAGGCTCTTGCGCTCGAATTTTTCACGCCCGAGAAACAGCGCTAGTTCGGCCGCTAGCAGCCCGTTTAAAAAGTCTCGGGCATAAGATTTCACATCAATTTCCATGAGTTCCAAGATTTGACCTTTCAGCTTCGGAAGGTTCTTTGCAAAATCACGAAGTTCAGATAAATTCAATTCGGTTTTTAAGACCATTTGTGCCTCCTTTGGTTTGGTTGAGTTCTTTGAACAAACTCACTTTACCAGAGGGGGCTCTCTTGTCTTAGCCCACCGCAGAATTTACACAGAATTGTTTACACCACCGAATTTTCTTATGGATTCGAGTGTTTGGGTAATGTTTGAGTCAAGATTTAATAACCCAGAGTTGTGTTTCCAGCATAGAATTTTCGCCTTGAAGGAAGCGGGTGACATTGTCCGAATGACTTTATTATCTAGAGATTTTTCTTGAATACTATCTACAACAACCGCTTTTAAGAGATTCTCAGAAATAATATGTTCACCGGATATTTTACCTGAACAGTCCCCTAAGCTGGAGGCCCAACACTTATCCATCTTCACGTTCTTCGCCTTGGTAGCGGATTATTGATTCTAAAAGAGGCTTTATTGCCTATCAGGCTTCCAGTGATCAATTTCCTTCTTAATCACCTTACAAAATGGTCGAATATCTTGTTTTACGGAAGCTGATTCTAATGCCTTCATATAACTGGTTCTAACATTCGTTCTAACTACCACCCAATCATATCCGCCCGAGACTAACATCAAGTTCATGAGAAACCGGGCGATTCTACCGTTTCCATCTTGATACGGGTGGATAAAAACAAAAACAAAATGTCCAAGAATAGCTCGAACTCTAGGATCGTTTTCTTTTTTAATGAGTTCAAAGAGAGTCTCCATAGCATCTGTTACAGCATGATGGCCAGGTGGTACATGGTTCGAACCTCTTATATACACTGGACTATTCCTGTAGCCAGACAGCTCGCCCGCCTTTAAAAATCCTGCCTTAACGAGCGGGGAAAATAACTCTCGATACCAGGTTCCCATATCACGTTCAAGTATGGCTCCCGCATCTTGACCTTTGAGAACATCTACAACGCTCTTTAACACGCTTTTAAAAGCACTATGGTAGCCTTTTGCGGCTAATACATCTCTCTGTTTTTTGTCAGTCTCAACATTTTCAGGATCCCAGTCACCATTGGCCACTTTTCGTATTAACTCCTCTGTCACCTGGTATCCTTCGATCGACAAAGAGTGATAGGCATCTTGTTGATAAAGCTCTTTGATTATTCTTAAGCGCTTTTTTGTATCTAAGACAGATGGTGGAGCATCTGGAATTAAATTCATTATCTCTGGTCTCATTTTTTTCCAAATAGCTTCAATTCGTCCACAATGCGGTGATTTAAGCTTTGATATATGACCTAGAAGAGGTTCCACTTTTTCAAAAGGCTGTTTGATTCTCGGAGCGAAACCAGCTCCCTCCATATCCTTTATAATTTTTTCAGCTCCACGATCGTTACCAATCGCTTTAAGTGCTCCGGCCACTCTTCCTGCCGACGTGGCCATTTCGTGTTCAATAAGTACCCTAGAAAGAGAAGCAACATCTCCTAGAAGTTTCAGCGCTATTTCGACGTTCAGAGGTTTTTGTTGAAAATAATTTGATGAAAGTCGGCATATTGCTAGGGGAAGGGGCATGACGTTAATCTCATTTACTACTTCGACTTTATCTGGAAAGTTTTTCTTTTCTGAGTATATAAGAATCGATGTATTATGAGGAAGATCTACTACCTGATTTGCCGAATTTTCTGTTAATATAATTATCTGGGGCGCAATTGTATTTTCTCCAACATGCACGTCCAATGAACTTTCAGCTGAAAGACAGTATGCAGATCCAAATCGGTCGGACAAATAGTAGCTAACAAATGGCCAAAACTGAATATACCAAGCGGTGCTATTACCTAGGCCCCCGTCTGGAGTGGTCAGCATGTACCACCCTTTCATTATCCCATCTAGCCAGAAGGCTTTCTGTAATCGCTCTCGATCGGCACGGCTTAGCTGCGATGTTTTTAAAATATTGTTCCTACTATTTTTTTTCGCAGTCTTGAGAGATTTAGCTAATAAGGTATTTATTGATTCTGCCACAATTTACTCTACTTTCACGTTAACATTTACTCTAATATTATGCAATAAAATACTCTATTATTCTGTTGCTTATTTACTCTAAAAACGTGTTGTTAATTTACTCTATTTACGTGCTAAATATCTAAATTAACGTAGTAAATCATCGCTCGGATCATTGCAAATGACTGGATTAAGCTGCTCTGATTAAGTAGTCACTTCTGACTTCTCGCAATATATTTCTTATTCTGATCTCTACCATTCTTATTTCAGTCCCTTTTGGAGATTTTTCTTATTTAATGAGTTAACTGTCAATTAATAGAGATTAGCATCGAATAATCTACATATTTTGGTTTGTTGTGAAGGACCCCCCCCAATCCACCTTCAACCCACTGTGCGACTGATACCGCATCCAGCCGCTACCACTAGTTTTATGTGAGACGGAATCTGGTTGCACAAAAAATATTCAACTTAAATTGTTCTTACGTCTTCCATCTGGGGTTGAGACGGGTGTCAGAACTCCTTTGATTTTTTTCACCGTATAGCCAGCGTACTCACCCGCTTGAATAAGGGCAACAAAGCTGTCAGCAGTCAAAACTTCTCGTTTAACAGTATCAAAAAATAGTTCATTTCTTCCTGTTTTACTTTCGACCAAAACAATCACAGGTTTTGAAGCATTAATGGGATCTCCCTTGACACCGCTATACTGACGTTTGTCTTTCAGGTCAGTAATGAGTTCACCGTTATCTAATCCCTGGTGAATCTTCTTCAGGAGTTCCTTTCGACTTCTGGTCTTATTGCCGTACTTCCGGCCAACGGCGTTGTTCCATAAGTCCATATTCAATGCTCGCGGGTCTCTGGAGTTTGAATAGAGGTCTGCCGTGAAGTATTCATTCATGCGTCCCAAAATGTCTGCTGCTGTCTCACTATACTCTTGAGTAAAAACTCCGCTCACATAAGCATGGCGAAAGGCATCAACATCGTTGTCCTGAAGTCCTTGCGCTTCAATATCAATCTCACCCGATTTGGTTTTTGGAAGAGGACGGATGTTTTTATCAAAATATTCATATGCTTCATCGCGTGCTTCGTCTTTTAAGTGATCTGGACGCTTCATGGTTTCCACCGTTTAGTAGATATTGAAAAGATAACGTAAATATAAAATACTAGAGTCAATATTCCAGGTGTCCACCCGTAAGCAGTCATCACGAATGCCGCAGCCAGCCCAGAGGGCATAAGAAGGAGAATCGTTAAAAGCCAAAACCGTTTTCCCACAGAAAGCAGGCTCAGGAGTAAACCTGTAGTCAATAGGGCACCTGAGACCGTTCCGAATATTAGTTTTATGTGAATGGAACGACCTGGCTCTCCTTGATCTTTTAGCCACCACCCACAAAGAAAAAATATAGTCACAGTAAAAATCTGAACAAAAAGTCTTTCCATTCGACTAGGATCAAAACGAAATTTCGGTTTTTGCTCTAAAGTATAGCTCGATTTCATCTTTCTTACTGATCCATGAGGTTTTGAAATCTTAAATCTTACTACGATAAAGTGGGTCGGGGATAAATATCGTCTTAGTACTACTATCTGATTTTACGGGATTCGCCATATCAAAATCTGCGCTCACTACGGACGGAAAAACTGAACATCCAAGCATATTAAGTATCATTGCGTCAGAGGAACCTAAGCCCAATATGTCCGCATGGATTTAAGTCATTGGATTTATCCACCACCACAACATTCACATGGCTATAGTCGATGAGCTTTAAGTGGTCTGGCTTTAAAGCGTCACCAATGAAAATAGTGCTCCCCATAAAAGCCTCTCTTTCGCTAAGTGTCATCAGGAATCGATAGTTGTATACTTAATTTTTTTTCCCCGGTCTAGGCTTAACCCCTAAGCGGCGCTTCAATTTGGGACTATGTAGTTTTCATACTGATTTAATCGAGGTTTAAGCTAATTTAATTTCGTGATTTTAATTACGAAATTCCAGATAGGCTCCTTATGGGCTAGGGTCCGTTGGAGCTTTGCTTTTTATGAAAATTCGTTTCAGATTGTTTACTCTGCGTAGAAGGAAAACGAGAAAAGCCTTGGTTAAAATTGGATAAGTTCCCCTCCAAGTGCCCCGAAATCAATGATTCTCCGGAGAGCTCTCTGCTACACAATATTGAATTTATGAAGCGTTTATGGATTCTATAAATTTTGTGGGCATCCATAAATATGGTAGCCAATAATTGAATGCGTAAGCTCAATCTTCCGAATGGCTTTGAAGTTCCAATAGCGTTTG
>CAYLWK010000142.1:0-3057 GCA_964387255.1 uncultured Oligoflexia bacterium | reverse complement strand
AGGTTCCTCGGCTGATTATTTGACAATTGAGAACAACTATAGGATACCCAAGAAAAAGTTATAAATTTTAAAAGGTTAGTCTATGCCCCTTGATTCAATGAGTGCTTCTGAGCTTACTTTCATCCAATCGACCCTGGATCGCTTGGGAAAAACTTTCTCATCTCTTGGCATCAAGAATGCTGATCAATGCACTCAGTGGGACCTCTCTCCTCCTTCGATCGCAGAAAAGGAACTCAAAATTTCCCGCAAGGAGCTTTCAAGCAGACTGGAACACACCCTCCTCTCCCCACTTGCCACGCAAGAAGAGGTCCTAAAGCACTGCCAAGAAGCCATCGAGAATCAATTTTTTGCGGTATGCCTTCATCCTTATTGGATCCCGCTTGCTCAAAATGAATTGAAAAACCACCCTATCTCAATCGTATCCGTGAGTAGCTTCCCTCACGGGCTTGAAAGACTTAGCGTGAAACTCAACGAACTCCAGGATTTGAAAAACCTTAAAGTGGATGAAATTGATTTTGTCTTAAATCTAGGAGCCTTGAAATCAGGACACTTTAAGGAACTTTATCAAGAGCTCTCTGAGTTAGTGAAAGCGGCAGACCCAGTCCCACTCAAGGTGATTTTCGAAACGGGAGTCCTAAGCCTTGAGGAAAAAATTAGTGCTTGCACACTGAGTCGTTTAGCCAAGGTTTCCTTTTTTAAGACATCTACAGGAACCATTGCAGGCCATGGAGCCACGGCAAAAGACGTAACACTTTTACGATTGCTCGCAGGACCTCAGATTCAAGTGAAAGCTTCTGGAGGCATTCGAACGGTTGAAGACGTTCACCAAATGATCCAAGCGGGAGCTCATCGGATTGGATCTTCCTCGGGAGTGTCCATGATTGACGCTTTATCCTGAGGGTGCTACCCCATAAACCACAATGAAACGAGTCATTTGGATAGTCTTAGATGGAGTTGGGGTCGGCGAGCTTGAAGATGCCGCCGCTTTTGGGGATTTGGGATCCAATACGATTGGCAACCTTGCAAAAGTTTATTCGAAAAATCACGCCACTCCCCTCGCGTTGCCCAATCTCCAATCAATGGGCCTTGGCAACCTCACACCCATTGAAGGCGTAAAGCCGCTTGATCCAAAAACAGGAGCCGGTGCCTTCGGAAAAGCGAAAGAAAAGTCTCAAGGCAAGGACACTACTTCCGGGCATTGGGAGATGGTGGGCCTCGTGGTCGATCAACCTTTTCAAACCTTTCCGGATGGTTTTCCAAAGGAAGTCGTAGACCGATGGATACAAGAAAATGACCTCCCAGGCGTGTTGGGAAATAAACCTGCGAGTGGCACAGAAATCATCAAAGAACTCGGTGAGGAACATGAGAAAACCAATCAGCCGATTCTCTACACGAGCGCTGATAGTGTTTGGCAAGTGGCTGCTCATGAAAAGACGTTCGGCCTTGAGCGATTGTTAAAAATCTGCCAATCCGCACGAGTGATCTGCGATGAACTTGGGGTGAGTCGAGTGATTGCCCGTCCTTTTATTGGTGATCCAAAAAACGGAGAGCCTTATCAGCGAACCTACCATCGAAAAGACTATGCTAGCCCTCCCACGGCACCTACTTACTTAGATGCACTCACAGCTAAAGGCATACCGACGCTCGGCATTGGCAAAATCTCAAATATTTTTGCAGGTCAAGGAGTTCAAAAAAATCTCGACACACAAGGAAACACTCATGGACTCAAGGTACTCCAAGAAGTCATCGATCAGGGCGAGCACACAGGACTGATTTATTGCAATCTCATTGATTTTGACATGCTCTACGGACACCGCCGTGACGTAGAGGGTTTTGCTCGAGCGATGGAAGAATTTGACCGTGCCTTAGGTGAACTTAAATCGAAGCTCACCGATGATGATCTTCTCTTGATTACAGCGGATCATGGAAATGATCCAACCTACCCTGGAACAGATCACACTCGAGAATATGTCCCGGTGCTCGGATACAGTCCTCGTCAGAAATCCACAGGAGCCGTTGACCTAGGGATTCGAGATACGTTTGCAGATATGGGCGCTACCGTTTTTGAAGCACTGAGCTCAAACTGCGAACTCCCCAAAGGGTTGGCAGGGAAGTCCTTCTACTCAGCTTTGATGGAAGGTTCCTTTTGAACCCAGTAGAAATCATCCTAAAAAAACGGAACGGTCAAAGCCTGGAAGCCTCAGAAATCCAGTGGTTTATTCAAGGTGTGATCAACGGAACTGTCACTGACTATCAGGCTGCTGCATTTTTGATGGCTGTTTACTTTCAAGGCCTCAATGTTCACGAGACCCAAACGCTGACTCAAGAAATGCTCGATTCAGGCACACGTTATTCGTTGGAGTCAATAGAAGGGCCAAAGATTGATAAGCATTCTACAGGTGGTGTGGGTGATAAAGTTTCTTTGATTTTAGCACCGCTTGGAGCGGCATGTGGACTTAAAGTCCCCATGATGTCCGGACGCGCACTCGGTCACACAGGCGGAACTCTTGATAAACTGGAGTCGATTCCTGGATTTCGACATTCTTTAAGTCGCTCTGAATTTGAAACGGTTTTGAAAAAAGTCGGATGTGCCATGATTGGGCAAGATGAGTCCATTGCCCCTGCTGATCGTAAACTTTACGCGCTTCGTGATGTGACCGGGACGGTCGAGTGCCTTCCACTCATCGTCTCTTCAATATTAAGTAAAAAAGCAGCCGAAGGCGCTGAAGGGCTGATCTTAGACATTAAAGTCGGCTCAGGGGCTTTCATGAAAACTAAACGAGACGCCAAAGCCCTGGGAAAGAGTTTAGTGCAAGTCGCTAAGAAACTTGGCTTGAATGCAAAAGCTGTGATTACGGATATGAATCAGCCTCTAGGATACGCTGTGGGAAATAGTGTTGAAGTCAATGAGGCCATTGAGATTTTGAAAAACCAACGTTCATCTTCGTTTTCTTCAACAGACCTAAAAGAAGTGACCATTCATCTTTGCTCCCATATGCTGATTCTTGGTAAAAAAGTACGAACAGTCAATGAAGGTAGAAAGCGAGCTCTCGAAAA
>CAYLWK010000141.1:0-4215 GCA_964387255.1 uncultured Oligoflexia bacterium | reverse complement strand
AGAAAAACAAATTGAGTACCACGAGGAGCTATCCAGAGTGCAGAACTCAAAACTGTATCCTCGTTTAGATGCTGTTTTTAACTATAGCTCAAGTGATCGTAGTGACGCCGGTGTTTTTAGTAGAGATAGTAATGTCAATTCCGCTGCTATTGGTGTCACGCTAACATGGGATATATGGAGTGGTGGGACAAATAGAGCAGACTATCAGAAAGCTCTTGTAGATAGGAGTCGCGCAGAAATAGTTCTGGCTCAACAACGAGATCAGCTTTTGTCACAGTTTGATGCGAAGGTAGATGAATACAACACATTGCGCACAAATTTATCGAACGATAAGCAGAGCGTGCTACTAGCGGAGCAAAGTTTCCGCCTAAGTCAGAATAAATTTAAGACCGGAAAGGTGTCAGTAACCGATCTTAACAATAATGAAGCACTTCTTACCCAGGCTAAATTGAGCCAAGCACTACATCAGTACCAAATAGCTGAATCTTTAGCAACAATTCGGAGGTTGGTCTCTATTCAATCAGGAGAAACAAAATGAAGCTTTTTTCGCTAAGGTCAGGTTTTTATCTTGCTCTGCTTTTAGTCTTTATTGCTGCAATAGAATTTAAGAAATCACAAATTACTGAGAAAAAAAAGGAATCTGTGGTCAGTGTGCTCGGTATTTTGATGAAAGATGGAGCGCCGGTAGAGGTAAAAACAATCAGGACGACAAGTATCGAAGATACTGCAAAAGTGACCCTTCTGAAATGCGGGAATAATACTGCTTGTTTCTACAAGAGCCGAGCAATGGCCTCACGTATCCGTCCAGGAATGAAAGTTCTAAGGTCTCAAGACAATATGGTGATCGGACAAGTCAAGCAGGTATCCAGTCAGGCCAACTATAGAAACGGTTTATACAGAACTGTAGTTTTAATGAACAATCTTTCCCAAATATTCAA
Source organism: uncultured Oligoflexia bacterium (assembly GCA_964387255.1). Classification (GTDB taxonomy): domain Bacteria; phylum Bdellovibrionota; class UBA1018; order UBA1018; family CAUJDS01; genus CAYLWK01. The sequence goes on along the minus strand of CAYLWK010000141.1, from coordinate 3,277 downwards.
AAATGAAAATACCCTAGTGGCTGAAGTGGTACTAAATAAGAAATCCAATGTCTTTGTCGTTCCAATAGAAGTTGTTGAACGAAAATTAGAGAAACAATTCATATGGATTGCGAAAGATGGAAAATCTCAACGAATAGAAGTCGAGACCGGCATTCAAAATAACCGAGAAGTAGAAATAAAAAAAGGATTATCCGGCGACGAGAAAGTAATTGTCAAAGGTCTCAGTCAGGCACGTGAATACAGTAATCGTGTCAACCTCATTGATGTAGACGCTCACGACCCCGAGCCAGTGAAAACAAACAAGGTGCAGGAGAATATATGATTGAGAGTTTTGTAAGACGTCCGGCTACAACCATAATGTTTGTATTGTTTTTTGTGATTTTGGGACTAGTTTCCTTTTTAGAACTTAACGTTGAACAATCACCAAGAATTGACCTTCCCATAGTCGTGGTGAATGTAGTCTACCCAGGCGCCTCCCCACTGGAGATAGAAACCCAAGCCATTAAAAAAGTCGAAGACTCTGTTGTTGAGATTTCTGAAATTAAGAAAATTGAAAGTCGTTCGTTTGAAAGTGCGGGTTATGTCATCATTGAGTTTTATCTAACAGCAGATGTTAATAATAAACTAATCGAAGTTAAGGACAAGGTGGAGGCAATACTCAATGACCTACCGAAGGACATGGATCGTCCCATTGTTCAAAAAGTTGATCCATTCTCCCAGCCAGTTGTGGACCTGATTCTCACAAGTAAATCCCACAACCCGACAGAACTATTCGAGTTTGCCGACACGAAATTAAAGAATCAATTCAGTAAGATTACAGGTGTTGGGCAGGTGGACATTTTCGGTGGACGGGAACGTCAGATCCGAGTTGAATTGTTTCCTGATTTAATGAAGCAAAACTTCATATCCATCGATAAAGTGATCGAGCAAATGAAATCCAGGAATCTTACGGTTCCGGCGGGAAGTATCGATCGATCTCAAACAACTGTCGATATTCGATTTGAGGGAGAGTTTGAAACCATCCAGGAAATTGCCAACCTTCGTCTCTCAACTTCAGATGGAAATAGCTTTCCTCTGTCTGCAATAGCACGAGTTTATGATGGCGCCTCTGATAAAGATACTGGAGCAAGATTTAAGGGACAGAATGTCGTTTCCTTGTCTGTGAAGAAAATCGCTGATGGAAATGATATTAGGGTGGCAGAGGGGGTTCATAAACTACTCCCAAAAGTGAGAGAAATTCTTGATGAAGGCATGACGCTTGAGGTAGCTCTAGATCGTTCACAAGTTATTTCAAGGGAAACTCAAAACACCTTCGATAGTGTGATCCTAGGGATTGTCTTAACAGTTTTAGTACTGCTCTTCTTTACTGGAGATTGGAGAGTCACAGTAATTTCTTCAATTGTGATTCCTACGTCCATTGTATCCGCAATGTTCGGTATGGAAAAAAGCGGATTTACTATCAATTTTATTACCCTCTTGGCAATTGCTACTTCACTGGGAACCTTGATTGCTAACGCAATTGTAATCATTGAAAGTGTTCTGGAGCGTATGGAGCGCAGAGAAAGTCCGGTTAGAGCTGCTGTCAATGGAACGAAGGCAGTAGTTGTTCCTGTTCTTGCCGCGGGTGGTACAAATCTTGTTGTCTTTACACCCATTGCTTTTATGGGCGGACTCATTGGGCAATTCATGCTGCAATTTGGAATGACCGTTGTTTACGCAACCATATTTTCCTTGATCGCATCATTCTCTTTGACTCCAATGTTGTGTGCATTATTGCTGAAACCCAAAAATAAAGATTCAAAGAAAGTTTGGTTAGTTCGAGTTTCAGAGAAATTTGTGAACTTCCTATTGACCGAATATAAACTATTTTTTAACGCGCTTTTTAGATTTCCAAAGACTTCCATACTAGTAGTTCTTACTCTTTTCGTAGGTGCCTTCACGGTTATTCCATACGTTGGAAATGAATTCATTCCGACATCTGATCAAGATCGTTTGGAGGTTGTTCTGACACTTCCACTCGGAACACGTGTAGAAGAAACCGAAGAAGTAGCTAAACAAGTTGAGGCTCTATTTAAGGGAATGCCCGAAGTCGAGTCGGTTCTTTCTATTTTAGGTCAAGACGGTGAGCAAAATGCTTCGGTGGTTGCAATTCTAACACCAGCGGCCACGAGAAATCGAGCTGATACAGATATCATACAGGAAATCACTCCAAAGCTTGCCCGTATTCCAAACGCAGAATCAGAAATAAAAAGAGGCAGTGGCGGTGGAGGTCGTGCAAATGGTGATATCACCATAAATGTTACTGGAAGTGATTATGATCAAATGATTGCTCTTTCTAAAGATGTGATGAAGCTAATGAGAAGTTCGGGATATTTTCGCTCCGTCGTTTCGTCTTACAAAACACCTAAAGAGGAGATGAAATTTTTTCCAGATGCTTCAAGTATGGAAAAATATGGCCTCAACAGTGCACAGGTTGGAAACGTCTTTCGTTCTTCTATCTATGGGGACGATACAAATATCTTTCGCGAGAACGGGGAAGAATACGACATCGTTGTGAAAGTCGCAGATGAATATGTTGATTCCACTGATTCAATGAAAGATCTTTTCATCATTTCAAATACTGGCTTGGTTCCGGTAACGGAGCTGGGTGAATTTAAAATTGCAAGCTCTGTCCCCACAATCCTTCGAAGAGACCGACATAGAGTGATTCAATTAAATGGCTTTCTGGCAAAGTCCACAGCGGGTGTTGTTCAGGCTGAATTGACAAAAGAGCTTGATAAACTATCTTTCAATGAAAGTGCTAGTTATGCATTTGTTGGGAATGCGGAAAGCCAAGAAGAATCTGGACGAGAAATCATGAAGGCATTCTTACTCGCAGTTATCTTAACCTACATGATTTTAGCTGCCATCATGAATTCATTTGTTCACCCGTTTACGATTGCGACGTCAATTATTACATCTTTTTCAGGTGTGTTTTTGATATTATTTTTCCTCGACTTTTCAATCAACATTGCTTCGATGCTAGGCTTTGTAATGCTAGTTGGCTTGGCCGTAAACAATGCCATTTTAATTCTTGAAGAAGTTCAAATCAACTTAGACAAAGATCCGAATCTACCCATTCATGATGGTTTATGGCTTGGAATTAAAACAAAATTTCGTGCCGTTTTGATGACTTCTATTGCCATTATCTTTGGAGCACTCCCTCAGCTTTGGTCTCCTAATTTAGCAAAAGCCTCTATGGGATCGGTCATTATTGGAGGTGTTTTAGCGTCTATCT
>CAYLWK010000140.1:0-2662 GCA_964387255.1 uncultured Oligoflexia bacterium | reverse complement strand
ATGGGCTGAGACAATTTTCGCCTCATATTTTATTCCAAATGACTCTAAAACCTCAGCTGCATGCTTGAGAGTTGGCCAATCACTTTTGCTACCCATGATAATTGCTACATCAGCATTTTTTGACATCGATCACCTCTTACCATTAAACCAGAAAAGAGCTCAAAAGCCCTTTACTCTTCACCCATATTGAACAATATACCTTTTCAGGATTAGTAACATGAAACAAGTCTAAGATCGATTTTTTGAATCAGGAAAAGGCTCATTTGTTGGATTTTTGAGACTGTCTAGATACTGTAGTCCACACCCACACACTCATCCAAGGTGCTAATCATGACGAGGTGTCCCTGAGAGACTGAAAGCTCTTGTTGCGTAAAATACCGAAGCCCCTGCAATGCCTCCAATTGATCAAGGCTTGGAGTGACATCCTTTAAAATCATTGCCACAGCCTCTCTCCCATGATGTTCAATCTCTTTCATTTCAATGTGAAGATTGGTGACCATCGGGATCACACTCTCAAGCGTTTTTACAATCGCATAGGCTGTAGGATTCGTTGCAAATAAAAATTTTTTCTTTATTTGATTGTCAATATCGAGACTAAATTTTTGCTCAAAGCGTGTTTGTAAAACCTGAGTTAAAAATTGGCTAAATTCTTTTTTATCAAATGTATTTTTCGTTTGTGGATTTTCTGCTAATAAACTTCCAATTCGGCTATCAATTCCATTTTTTCCAAAAAGAAATTTATTAAGGCAGCTTAATGACACAAGCTTCATCAAGCAAAGAGTTGAGTAGTCTTGAGATTCAAATTTTTCAAAGTTGCCCTCTGTAGCAGAATTTAAAAATAAAAAACCAGAAATAAGATTTGAAACAGCGAGAGGAATTGTGACTCCACTTTTAACGCCCATGTCCGCAAGACGCTTTAATGATCGTTGTGATGGTCTCCCACTATAAGCAGTTAGAATGTCCTGAATGTCTGAATAAATCCTAACGTTAGATTTCTTTGTATTAAAAATAGAACTTGTTGTAGCAACAAAACAACTATAGTCCCGCGACATCTTATTTTCACCCAAGCACTCAGAATTAAAACTCGACAAGACAGAAATTCGAGTGGATCCTGGATGGGTAACAGCGAGACAAACTCGATCCAAGTCTCTAAAGGCTTTACTTCCATTAATCGTTTGAAGCAATCGTTGTGCAAAATCTTCTTGTTTCAAACTGCCACTTTCAAGCTCACTTTCTAGATGAAGGAGGCTTGAAAACAAATAACCGTAATGCTCATCAATTTCACAGTTATAAGCTTTTAAAATATTATAAGCATAGATATTTTGCTCTTTAAGTATTCCCATTCGAATAGGATACCCAATTTTTTTAAAAACGGTAGCGGAATCGAAGGACGCTTCAATAAAAAAACTTTTTGGAACTAATAGGTAAAACCTTTTAAGGTCATGTGAGAAGAAAATAAAAAGTTTCAAAAAAAGCTGTGCACATGGTCAAACCCTGCTACGACGCAGTGTTTTAAATTTTTCTTGCGCGTGATTATTGACAGCCACTTCCATTCGTTCTTTCTGCAACGAATAGCATTTGATTCCAAGAATCATTAAATGACGGCAAACTCAAACTCCCGCCGGTTTCGGTTACGGGTTCAAGTCGATTTTGCTTAGTTTGAATATCGTAAATGAAGACCTGATACCTGTGTTGCTGACGCTGGGATTGAGCAGCTCCAGAAGATAGCTGGATTGAAGCATCATGGGTTCCCCCTGGAAAATAAGCAATCACTTTATCGCAAGCCTCCTCTAGTACTAATGCGCCTCCATTAGAGGTACCTCGAGCATTAGAGACAATTGTATCGTTTCGTTGAGCTTGCTCAAGATTGATTCGACTCATGACTTTTCGAACACCACCAATCCGTCCAATTTCATCACTATAAATACTAAAATCATCTAACGTGATGTCTCCAGGTCGATTGTTTGGGTTATTAGGAAAGTATCCTGCATAGATCCCTTGAGCCTGAATTTTTTCAAACCAAAGTCGATTATAGACACGATCCATCATTTCACGGATGGGGTGTTCATTAATTCCTCGTTCAACACTTCCATTTTCTGAAAACCAAAGGACTGTGTTGTTACTAACTCTTCGTCGAAAATCATCGTTATAATACTGAGCAATCGATGATGTGTTATTTTCTGAAAACTGAGCATACATGATCCCCAGCATGGTGTCGGCGACCTGAGCTCCGGGACGATTCAAGTTGAATATACGATACACCCAACCGTCCCAAGCATTGCCACGGTTATCAGCGGTGATTTGATCTGTATGAAGTCCAAAAAATTGAAAATTAAAAAACTCACTCATCACATGGCTTCGGATAGCATACTCAGTCCATCGATCATCGATACTAAAACTGGACACACCATCACCTTCTTCGGAAAGGTCGATAAACGCATAACGACCGGAAAACAGACGACGCATGACAGAGTGGTACAATCGCAAATGGGTTCCATCTCCATTAACAAAGGTTCCTAAGAACTCACCGTCATTTTCTTCTTCAAAAATTGCGGGATGCGCAATGATGCCCATTTTATTCATCTGTTCAACCATAAGATCGATGTAGTTGAGTTTGGTCACATCGAATCGATCTACTTGTGGCACTAAGTTCCCATTATCG
>CAYLWK010000139.1:0-2513 GCA_964387255.1 uncultured Oligoflexia bacterium | reverse complement strand
ACTTTCACGACCTTTGCTCCAACGTCGACCCCCACTTCGTCGATCAACTCGACGGGTCCCATAGGCATCCCAAAGTCTAAAAGCGCCTGATCGATTTCGTTGATAGGCACTCCATCGGCCAAAAGATACGCTGACTCGTTTAAGTAAGGAGCTAAAAGACGATTCACTAGGAATCCAGGCGCATCCTTCACAACAATGGGCGTTTTCCCAAGTTTCTTCGAAAATGCATACACCGTGCTCACTGCTTCATCAGATGAAGATTCCCCTCGAATCACTTCAATCAAAGGCATTCGATGAACGGGATTGAAAAAATGCATTCCACAAAATCGCTGAGGCTTTTGAAACGCTTTTTGCATCTCACTGACGCTTAATGAAGAGGTATTGGTCGCCACAATGCAGTCCTCAGAGATCTTCGATTCTAACTCAGCTAAGACCTTTTTCTTTAGATCCATGTTCTCAACCACCGCTTCCACGATCAAATCCAAGCCCTGAAACCCTTCGTAATTTAACGTCGGTGTGATCTGAGAGAGTTTTTGTAAAAACTCTCGCTGAGTGATTTTTTTTCGCTTTTTTTGCTTAGAAAACAATCCAGATGCTGTGCTAATGCCTGACTCGAGTCCCTCCACGCTAATGTCTTTCATTCGCGTGGGGATGGCTTTTGCTGCAAAAAGCTGAGCAATGCCTCCTCCCATCACACCAGCTCCTAAGACGCCCGCAGTGTTGATCGTTTTTGCCCTTGCTAAGCTTGACGCAGGCAATCCCGTGGAGCGTTTCACTTCTTCTGTGAGGAAAAATAAGTGAATGAGATTTTTCGAAACGTCAGTCTGTGAAAGCTCAGCAAAAGCCTGAGCTTCTTTTTCAATCGCTGCCTGACGCTTTTTAGCGTTCCAACCCACTCCAACCCGGGAGCCGATCGCCTGAATCGTGTCAATTGCCTTCAAGGGTGCTGGATAGTGTCCCTTAGTCTTACTTAAAACGCCTTGTTTGGCTTTTTTAAAAATCACACTTCTTCCAAGGGGGTTATTCTCTAAAAGAGACCCCATCAGTCCTCCCATGCCACCTAGCTTGGGCCCTTTTCCAATCACGTGGGATTTGTTTTTAGCCTTCGAGCGAAGCTTTTTTAGGTTTCGCTGCACCCATTGATGAGCAGTGACCTGAAAACTTTCCTGATTCAAACAGGCATCGGCAAGTCCAATGCGAGCTGCTTTATTCCCGTTGAGCGTTTTCCCAGTCAGAATCATGTCCAACGCATTTGCGATCCCTACTCGTTGAGGCAAGCGAACGCAGCCTCCGAGTCCCGGAAGCAACCCTAAGAGCACTTCTGGCAATCCAATCGAAGTTGATTTCGAATTACTCATGACAATGGCTGTGCTGGCAAGCGCAAGCTCGCAGCCGCCACCCATCGTACTGCCCTCAATGGCAACAATGGTCGGAAAGGGAAGATCCTCCCATCGTGTAAACAACGCATGCCCTTCGAGACTCAGGGCCTTAGCCTGAGCTTCATTCTGAGCACTTTGAATGAGGCGGATATCCGCACCTGCAATGAAATTGGAATCTTTTCCTGAACGAAGCACCAATGCTTCAATCCCACTTGTCGGTCCTTTTGATTCGAGGACCTCTAAGACTGATTTAAACTCATTTAAAACTACCTGGTCGAATTTATTTACCTTTTCCCCTTCCAAATCCAAAATCAAATCCCAGACTTTAAAGCCCCAACACTCAGATTCGTCAACCAGGGTGAATGCTTTGCCTTGAAACATCACACGTTCTGACGATGAGTTTAAGGACGATGGATTTGACGCTGTGGATGTGACCGGATTGGCATTCGATGATGATGATGTTGGAACCATGAGAACCCCTCTTCTTTCTCGGTGGACGCTGGTAACGTCTTACCGATCCTTGTGCACACCAGCCCTTTCTGGTTTAGCACGAGGATCGTTTTTAATGCACCTCATATAAAAAAAGTGCTTTTGACTTATGAACTGAATCATAAATCAAAAGCACTTGGGGGTCAGCAAAAACGAAGTTTTTTAATGCCCTAAGAGGGGGGTTAGAAATTTAGGGTCATTAAAAACTGCGTTGTGTAGAAACCTGAGTATCCGAGTTGAGAAGCAACTTGTTGTTTTTCAGCAAAAGCTGCTTGATTGGATCCCCAAAAAGCGTTTCCGTAGTTCCAAAGCCCTTGATAACCGGCTTGTGGATAGAAGAATGAATAGCCGTTAATATAGCCTCGTTCATTCGTTGCAATGGGATGATAGTACTTTCCTTGAAGTCCAATCGACACGGCACTTCCGAGCGCTAGGTCCACACCGACACCGGCGTAACCAGAAAAGCTCGACACTTCATAATCTTGGTTCCAAGAGTTATCCCAACCGTTTCCGAGATTTTGAAAGTTTCGAACACGGATGTCATTTCGCCACTCTGCAGGATAGTTCACAAAACTATGAGAGTAAGCACCACCGGCCGTCACATAAGGCCGGATTCGAGACGACTGTGTAGTCACAGCATAACGA
>CAYLWK010000138.1:0-5865 GCA_964387255.1 uncultured Oligoflexia bacterium | reverse complement strand
GACGTCGGAGTTGAGTTTTTTATTCATCCCCGCCATCATAAACTCGTACTCAAAATCACTGGCAGCTCTCAATCCTCGAATCAGTACTTGGTAATTGTTTTTTTTGGCATAGTCCATGATCAACCCATCCCAAGAATCAACGCTCACATTGGGTCTTCCCTCGATGGTTTTTTGAATCACTTCAACTCGTTCTTCTAAATTAAAAAGAGCTTGTTTTCGAACAGAGCCAGCCACCAAGATTCGTACCTCAGACACCACACTCAAACTCCGATCTAGGATATCTAAATGCCCCGTCGTGATCGGATCAAACGAACCTGGATAAAGTGCTTTGACTTTTTTCGACATGGAGAGAATTCCCTTCAGCTGTCATCTTCTGCTGCTGAGCTGCCTTGACGTTTAAATTGAGTCACCAGGGTATCACCATATTTTTTTTCTCGTACCTTGGCAAGACAACCAATTTGATCAGCAAATAAGCCATTTTGCTGTCGTGTTTCCAGCACTAGGATCCCATCAGGGCTAAGGCAGTCATCCCAGGGGAACTCCTTCAAGATCCAGTGTGCAAGCTCACTGTCATAGGGGGGATCGGCAAAAACCAAATCAAAGGGTCCCTTTTGTGTGAGTAAGGAAGTCACTCTTTCAATGGGCTTAGAAATGATCTGAGTCTTTGATTGAAGTTTTAATTTCTGGATGGTTTTTTCCAAACAAGCCACTGAACGCTTGGAGGATTCAACAAAAAGAACAGAAGAAGCCTCACGAGACATTGCTTCAAATCCTAATGCACCTGAACCGGCAAAGCAGTCCAGCACCCGCGCCTCGGGCACCTCGGATTGAAGTGAGTTAAAGATAGCTTCGCGGACTCGAGCTAAGGTAGGCCGAGCTTGAAATCCAGGTGGAGTGACAATCGATTGGCCTTTAAACTGGCCTCCAGTGATTTTAAGCATTCTCACTGAGAGTACTAGCATAGCCGAGCGATCGATTGATAAACTATTTTGAGATTCAAAGAAATGTTATTTTTTTAAAGGAATCTTAAACTCAGTGCCATCGGTCAATTGAACGTGAAGACAATCATTTTCAAAATTTATGGTAATTTCACTTCCATTTTGCTCGTATGCAATTTGAAGTTGCATCTGCCCTGTCAGTGACAGTTTCAAGCTGCCATCGGCATTGGATGCAATCTGTGATCTTGAGCTTTGACGGGGGGCTGGTGAATTCCTTTGGTGAGGAGGTTTTGGCTCCTCAAAGTCTAAGTTAGTCCGTTTTGCGCTCGATGAGGACGTGCTTGGTTCTTCTTTCGACTCAACAGGATCAATCAGGGTATCAGAGGCAGTGTCCGCCTCAAGGTCGCCCACCGTTTCTTCCATCGAAGCGTCGTCTGAGGATCCTCTAAACTCATCTAAGATGGACTCATCGGAATCTGAAGCCATCTCTGCACTGATCTCGGCGTCTAGCTCATCTACAGCTGGCTCTTCTTTTTTCGATTTTGGATCTGGAACCACGCTTAATTGAGGTTCTTCTTTTTTTTCTGATGATGAGGCTGCATTGGAGACGGATTCAGCATTCTGATCCATTTCCTCTTGCAGCTTATCGAGCTCGTCCATGATCTGATCGATCTCGTCGTCGTTGAATTCTACATTTTCTTTTTTTTGAGTTTGTCCAGCCATAGCACTCTTCCTGTCGGTGCAAGCTGAGAAAAAATTAACGTTTATGCCACGCATTATTTTATTTGACCCGCAACGTTAATTCAAATTCTCGTGTATTGTGCCTGAATAAAATAAAAAACCAGGGGATACTAGCCAAACCCCAGTGCTGCGGGTTATTCCTTAAGTTTCGGGTGGGAGTATCGAGACAGAGGGAAGCTTTTTAAGTAAACACCATGGAAAAAGACATCGAACTATCCAAATTTTTATTCACCGATGAGCTTGAGAAACGACCCGACACTCGTTTATCTTCCCAAGAACAATCGATCGATGCTCAAACACTTTCAACTCCTCCAAAAAATGACTCTGAGAATCGACTCAGCCAAGAAATGGCCCAATGGCTCAACGAATTTGCAGAAGCTGAAAATTCATTCAGCGATTTTTTCATGCAAACCGATGACCTGATGCATCAATCTAACTCAGACGGAGATTTAGGATTTCCTAAATCTCCCATCCAGTCTTCTGCTGAGCCTCATAAAAAGTCGCTTACCAAGGAACCTCTGGATTCTTCTTTTCGTGGCATGAGTGAAGGCTCTCGAGGTCGTGAAAAGCGACTGTCTCAACAACTTGGGCAACCTGCAGGGTTTCTTTACTATGTAGCGCCTTTAAAAACCGTCGTTCAAGACGTCGTTACGGAGCTATCAAAATCTCAGCGAAATCTTTTGTCCTTAAATCGGTCTCGAAGGCAAGCATTGTATGAGCATTTAATTCGGCTGGGCGGCCTGAATGCACCTCCCTCAGCTTCTTATCAAGACCCATTGGAAGGTTGGCTTTACTCTCCCAAAACACCTGAGCAGGAAAAAGCACTGCTCGCGTTTTTCGAAGAAGTTGCGATTATTTATTTAGGACAAACGCTCCTTTTAAAAGCCTGGTCCGATCGAGGCATTCGCTACTGGAAAACAGATGATTTAAGTCAAGTGAATTGGGCTGTCACGCAGGCCATCCGTCCGAAGGTTAAAATTCATCAAGAAGGATGGCAGCTCACACGCCCAAATCTTTACTCTTGGTACACCCCTCCGACTCATATCTTGCAAAAAGTGCATTCCATGATTCGAGAATGGAATCTGAAAGATGAAGGCCCCACTCTGCTTCCAAGTATTATTCCACAAATTCGAAATCACACGGTGCATTCCGTTGAGAACCAAGGGTATGACGAGCGATTTTTTAGAAGCCTTTGGCAAAACATGAGCCTATTTGGCCTCAACCCATGTGCTTCACCCAATTCAGTTTTAAACTCAAAGGCGATTGGATTTTGTCCCACGCTTCGAGATGGAAGTGTGATTCGCACTGGTCCATCAGAAATGGATTGGGTGGGACTTGAGAGCTATAGCTTTCAACTGCTGTTATCTGAGTTGACCTTGTTATGGAAAGGCCCCACAGCAGCACCTCTGTGGTCTCTGGGCAATGGACTTGAAGTTCATCAAAAAGAGCAACTTCAAATGAACTGGACGAACAAAGCTCCTTCGCTTGTTCGTACGATTTCTGAAATGGAATCAGCCCATGTTGCATTCGTTTCTGAAGAAAAATCAATTCGAACCCAAGCAAAAAATGCAGAAAGCTATCTTTATAAAAAACAGCTTGAAAAACTTCCTTATTTCAAAAAGCTAAAATCTGCGGGAACCACTTTAGGAGATTTGCAAGCATGCGTCGCACTCACCAAGTTACGACCAGGGGGCTTACTTTGGTGGTTTCGAGAGGAACCTATTTCTCCTTCTGATGGAGGCAATGTTTTAAAATTTATGTTGGAAAAAGGCAAACTTGCTTGCGAGTGGGATTTATCAAGCGTGAGTCATCAACTGCCTTCCAAACACACGCTTTTTCCAAAATATATCTATCTTTTTTTCCGTGAATTTAGTGTTGAAAAACGACGGTTTAACCGACCCATCAGAATTCAAGCCACCGGACAGATCCGAAGTCACATTGAAGTTCCAAAGTTTTTAGATGATCTAGCAAGATCTGCACGAGAAACAGTCCCTGAAACTGCTAGCTGGAAATTATATCGTAACCAAAGTCCCACGACCCAACAGGAATGGTTAGAGCATTGGCCGGGACAAGAAAACCCAAAAGATCTCGAGCGCCTCGAGGAATACAAAAAACGTTGTTTACCTTTAGGGCAATTCATTACAATTCGAACTGTAGATGATCGAAAAAAGCAAATGCCGGGTGATGATCTTTATTATGATCAATCCATCTCGGATGAAAACTCGATTCAACTGATTCACACTCAAGATCCACTCACACAAAAATCGAAGCTCAAAGTTCTTCGCTGCGGAGAATCGTTTGAAAACCTCACCACACTTCGTCGTTTCATCCTGATCGTACCTGGAAAAACTTGGATCACGCCTCTGACTCATTATCTCCAATCCAATCAAATCGCTCATTGGTTAGATGCATATTGTGAAAACAAAAAAGGGAAATGGTTCATCAAAGAACAAACACTTAAATTCTTACCCATCCCAAAAGTCTTGATTGATTCCTTAAAAAAACCCATTCCCCTTGAAAATTCAAAATGGGCTGATCTTGCGTATCAACTCCCCTATGAGCCCATGAAGACACTCAAGCGAATTGACTCAATTGAACATCCAGTCGAGAAAAAAGTGATCCTAGCTCAACTTTATTTAAAAGCTTGTGAGCTTTTCGAGCATTTTACAAATGATCAAAATCAAATTTTTAAAATGGTCTCTGAAACAGGACAAATCTCTTGGCGTGAAATCTGCTCCCTGCTTCCTGAGAATCAAAAAACATTGATCACACTTCATCCAGAAGTGAGGCTTTCAGGATCGCTTCCACCCCATATCCCGATCATGAGAATCGAAAAAGCGAACCAACCCATTCCGGGGGTTCGGTTCTCAACTGAAAAAGGATTAGCTTTGCATTTAGGTTCAGCAAACCGAGCACTCATTGAAGTGATTTGGGATATGGTAAAAGATCTCAAGCACCCTACTTGGAGCGAAATTGCTCAAGGAATCCGTATTGCGAGAGATACTGATATTTTAAATTCCACGGGCAAAGACATTTTAAAATCCCACTCAGAGCAAGATCAGAAACGAAAAGAGTTTTTAAAGTTTCTAAGCTCGATTGAATTTTAATCTGATTAAATTTTTAGTGGCACTACACCGCCGAATTTCTGAAGCGAATCCAGCATTTTTTAAAAAACAACGCGTTCTGACTCTTAACTTCGTCACCTCAAGCAGCTGATCACTCAGTCGAAGTGCTTATTTTTTTTCGATGACTTCTAATTCAAATAAATTGTCAAAGCGGGCTTCAAACTCATCAATGGTCAGTTTTTCGGGTGTTGTACAACTAAAATAAAAATCGCGAGTTACCGTCTTATCTTCTTCTTCTGGATCATAACCCCACTGCCCTCTTTTGGGCGTGTATTGAATCGTGATATTTGAGTAAAGACTGGTTTGATACAGATTTAGTTCTTTTAGGCGAACTGATCGAAAAGAAGAATATGAATATGGGTTAAAGTGAGATCCATCATTCTGTGTAGCGTGTTCATAAGAGTCATCTGGCCTGACGAGTTGGTTTTCTTCGATCGAAACTTTATGCGAGCCGTCTGGATGTTTTCTTAAGGATCGAAAGGAAGAAAGTTGCGGATGGAAATAATGATAGGAAGAACCCATCAGACACTCATAATTTTTCTTAAACTTGTTGATAATTCTAGCGGTTGTTTTGCGGTCCTCTCCTTCGTTGGATCTTCCTAAGTTCCACTCAATCTGCTCATCAGCGATGGGCTCACTGATAAATCGGTGGGTGTCACTGTCCACATAGAATATGGAATCATAATACAAGGAATAGGCGCCCCCGCCTTGCTCACGAGCCCACTCGTAAGGCAATGCTAATTCTGCACTGAGCTCAATGGGGCCATGAGAAGCGATTCGAACAGTTTTAGTTTCATCAGCAAAACTGCCGTTCACACTAAAAATTTGAATTAAAAAAGTCGCGAATGCAGCTCTTTGAAAAAGATTCATTTTGTGCTCCTTAGAGAAATGAGGTGCCACTTAAAATTGGGTACTTAGCTGTCTGACAGAGAGCTGAGAAGGTTTATTACCCAAGATAAATTTTATACGGGGTATCATTCAAGAGTGTTTCAAGCAAGTATACTTTATCTAAGAGCTCAGGTTTTTGAAGCCTGTTTTATTCGTCTTCCTGACGGGTTGAA
>CAYLWK010000137.1:0-8753 GCA_964387255.1 uncultured Oligoflexia bacterium | reverse complement strand
TGTGTGGCCTAAAATTTTTCCGGATGAATGAAGAAGGTAAGATCGTTGAGTTACTTTCTCAAAAAGATCTTGGTTGGCTCTGAAAGCCTCCAAAGGCCAATGAGCATTCATCGCGATTAAATTTGCCTTTGACGTAGTCGTTTCCTCAGAAGAGGGGAAGATGAAAACATGCCAATCATAGCGACTTTTCTGTGACGTGCCGATTGATTTTGGAATCAGATAATATAAGAATTTTTGCTGATAGAGTTCTTTTTTTGAAAATCTTTTTTGAACTTGATTGAGGAGGAGTGTTTCAAAAAACTTAGCACGAACACGAGGGAGGTTTTTGTTCTTTTCACTTTGAATAACGCTTTTTATTTTCTCTGTTCCAAGATCAAGGACTGCCCAGTAGGCCCAGGATTGATCATTAGGGAGTGATCCTTGAATGGCCATAGTCTGGATCTTGATTAAATTCAATCTCAATGACTCTTTTAGGGGAGTTGCCAGCTCCGTCAGTTTCTTTGAAGCGCCAGTACGGGTTTCCGTGTCAGGGAGTGTTTGGAAAACAGTCTGAAAAGACTGTGGTTTCAATTGAACCCAAGCGTAAATCGCCGTTGGAAGGCTCAGTAAAATAAACACGCCGAGTGTTTTTTTTATCTGGTTTGAAGTCCATTTCATTTGATTTTTTCCCCTTGGGACTCATGCATCACTGATGCTCTAAAGTTGACATGATGCGAAAAATCAGTGAGACTCTCCCATTTAGTAGTTTAACACGGAACTTCTTCAGAAGAGATGGGCCTCTTCTGATCGGAGTGGTAAAGCGACATAGAGAAGATGAAGCAAACAACAGTTTTAATTTTAGGATCTGGAATCGCCGGGCTCACGGCAGCGATCCAGCTTGCGGAACAGGGAATCGATGTCACTGTATTGACGAAAACAAAGCCAGAAGAGGGTGCTACCCAGTATGCTCAGGGAGGGATTGCCTCTGTTTGGTCCTCGACTGACAGCTATGAATCTCATCGAGACGATACCTTCACAGCTGGAGCGGGACTGTGCCACACAGATGCGGTGGATCTTTGTGTGAAAGAAGGTCCTGCACAAGTTCGAAAACTCATTCAATGGGGAGTCGAGTTCTCGAAGCAAGCTAATGGAAAAGAATATGACCTTCATAAAGAAGGTGGACACCAAAAAAGAAGGATTCTTCACCACCAAGACACGACGGGGAAGTCGATTCAAAAAGCTTTGTTAGAACAACTTCGCCTTCACCCAAAGATTCAATGTTATTCCAATCAAATCGCTATAGATTTAATCACAACACGAAAGCAGCTTGGCGACGCTAGCGCAAATCACTGCTTAGGAGTCTATGCTCTGAATCAAGACTCAGGTGAAGTGGAAACATGGCTCGCACGGGCGACAGTGCTTGCCACTGGCGGAATGGGAAAAGTTTATTTATATACCTCAAATCCCTCAGTTGCGACGGGTGACGGCGTTGCAATGGCCTATCGAGCGGGAGCTCGGGTGGCCAACTTGGAGTTCATGCAGTTTCATCCAACGTGTTTATTTGTTCCTGGAGGAAGCACTCAAGAACGAACTTTTTTAATCTCAGAAGCTCTTCGAGGTGAAGGTGCATTAATCAAAAACCTTCAAGGAGAAACGTTTGTCGATCGATACCATCCTCAAGGGAGTTTAGCGCCTCGGGACTCGGTAGCTCGAGCAATTGACTTTGAATTAAAGAAATCAGGAGAGCGACATGTTTACTTGGATGCAACTTCTGTTTCTTTAGAGGTCTTGCAATCTAAATTTCCAGCGATTTATGAAATGTGCCAGAGCATGAACCTGTCGATCGAAAAAGACTATATTCCTGTCGTGCCAGCTGCGCACTATTCGTGTGGTGGCGTTTGGACGGATCTTGATGCTAAAACCAGTGTGGACGGTTTATATGCGATTGGTGAGGTTGCCTGTACGGGGTTGCATGGTGCCAATCGACTTGCGAGCAACTCTTTGCTCGAGGGAATTGTTTTTTCGAAACAATGTGTGCTGAAAGTGGCATCAGACCTTAAAGAGCAGTCAGGGGCCAGATTTGAGCCCAAGATCATTCCCGCTTGGAGGACCGGCTTTGCAACACCGATTCAAGAGAAACTTGATATCGCCTCTATCTGGAAAGAAATCCGAACCTTGATGTGGAACTATGTGGGTATTGTGAGAAGTCAAAGAAGACTTTTTAAAGCACGAAAACGACTTGAAATTGTCCGAGGTGAGGTCGAAGAATATTACTGGGAGTACCTGCCATTTCGGGACTTGATAGAGCTTCGAAATCTTTGCTTGATTGCAGAACTGATTATTTCTTCGGGAATGATGCGAAAAGAAAGTCGGGGACTTCATTACAATGTCGACTATCCCAATAAAGATGATCGATTTTTCCTAAGAGACACAGTTCTATAGTCCTTTGAGTATCCCATTTTAGGATCCCTCTGGTTTTACTTTTTTTTTATTCAAAACCGCCTTAAGCTCAACAAAGAGGGTAAGTGTGCTTATTTTTAAAGTTGCCTTGTCGGCTTTATTGATTTTGGTTTTGATGGGCTTAGAGAAAAGAGCCTCTTTTTGGGATCACGTAGGCGCTTCAGAGTCAAAAAAGAATTTGAAGATCAACCTTGGCGCTGGATTCATTAATTTTATTGTGATCCGATTTTTATTTATCCTCATCCTTTCGAGTTGGCTAAAAGAGTGGGTGCCTAGCACATGGAATTATATAGATCTGCTTTGGATTGTTGCGCTTGATCTAGGTATTTATATTCAGCATCGTCTATTTCATAAGCTTTCTTTTCTCTGGAGGTTTCATTGGGCTCATCATACGGATCAGGCTTTGCATTGGGCCTCTGGAGTGAGGTTTCATCTGGGTGAGGTGTTGATGTCGCTGGGATTTAAGCTTTTCATTGTTGTTATTTTTCAGATTCCACTTCCCATTTATCTCTTGTATGAAACACTGCTTGCCGGGTTTTCTTTGTTTAATCATTCCGCAATACAGTTACCAGATTCGTTTGAACGTTTGATACGATGGATTTTTGTCACCCCACAGATGCACTGGATTCATCACTCAATCATTCCTCAAGAAATGCATTCAAATTTTGGAAACATACTTTCTCTTTGGGATCGAATTTTTAGAACTTATTTGAATAATGGGCAGAAGAGCTATCCGAAAATTGACCTTGGTATTTTGGGACTAACCGGATCTCTCAGTTGGAAGCAGTTTTGGTGGGGACCGTTTGAAAATAGAAATTTTAACTCGCTTAATGGTGACGTTTTAAGCGAGTTTGAAAAACCTGCTCATAAGCGCTCGGAAGGTGAATCACAAAAGAGTCCTTAGATTGAAATTGAACAGAAGAAGGTGCTTCCAAGGAAATACGATGTGCGAATGGAGAGAGTCTAGTCCAATGGACTCGGTTGAAGGCTTGGGTGTTTAAAAGCCAGATGAACCCTTGCTCCGTGGCTGTCTTTAGAAACGACCTCCACGTTAATGTTGTTTGAAACTCTCGGTCAAAATACGGACTTTCCGTCCCTGAAATCACTTTGAGGTGAGAGATGTAGTAAAGATGATGGTCTCCTGTTGTGAGAATAGGCTCATGAGGCTGAGCGTTCATCCTCAGCCAAGCTTTGCTTTGACCTCCTAAATGGATTTCGGGGGTACGAATTACATAGGTCGGAGAAGGGAAATCAAAGAGCGCAGATGGTTTTGCTCTCACTTCATAGGGAAGTTGATAGATGGCTAAAAGAGCACTCAAAGCGATGATTGAAAATGAAACGATATCTTTTTGAAGCTGAAAGTGTTCTTTTAATTTTTGAGCACATTCAACCCAAGCCCAGGCGATAAGTGCTCCCATACTGATGAGGGACGCTCCTGCCCAGCGTAAAAATGTCAGTTTCATTGGAGTGAAAAGGTACCAAGAGACACTTAAGAAAGTAGCACCTAGCACCCACCCGAAAATGGTTCGTCTTGAACCACGAAGGAGAAAAGCCGTAATGATCACTGCGGGTATAAGAAAAGCTAGTGGATGGTCTTGCAAAAAAAAGCCGATACGTTGAAGACTACTTTCCCAATGGAAACCCCATTGGGGTGCATGTTCTAAATTATAGGCCTGTCGTGTCGGTCCATAGACCTCTAAGCCAAACCACTTCGGAAGGAAAGGTAGGATGGGATTTCCAGTTTCAATCCAATTTCTTAGGCCAATAGGAAAAAATCCCAAAATCCCAAAAATCAAAACCCTTAGGTTTTGCTTGACTGTCGGACGATAGATCGCCCACCAAAAAACCAAAAAAGAGAAAATCCAAAAAAGTGCATTGAGTTTTGAACCTAAAGCAAGCCCTAAGCTGTAAGCTCCGATCGATTGAGCTTTGGTGCGAAAACTGAGAAACGACTCTCTTACTGAGTTTACTGTGGGATTCGTCCAGTTTAGCCCCGAAGCGGATACTAGGCATGCAACACCATAGAAGAATAAGAAAAAAACACCCCAATCGTTTTTTGCCAGTGTGCTGATCGATAAGAGTGCAAGCGAGCTGATCGCACTAAACCCAATCCACCATCGAATTTCGAATTTACGATTTCTAAAAAGATAAAGAGCACAAACAAAAGTTCCAAACAGCCCCAAGACAGTATGAATCCACTGAGCGAAGACTTGCCCTTCAATCAGTCCGAGGCCATTTTGAGCTCCTGTGAGAATAAATCCAAAAACAAAAAGGTACTCCCAAAACCAAGCATTATTCGTAACCGGGTGGTGAACGGCTAGCTGCGCTTCCCCAGCATCCGTCCAAAGACGTGGACCGAAAAGATGGTACATTACTGGATCTGTTGTTCCATGGGCACGAAACCCCCATGCTAAACGGATCAAAAAAGCTAATATCACCAGAAAAAATAGTACTTTTTGCAAGGGAGAGAGAGACTGAAAAATGGATAGACAAGATCGAAAAGAAAATAATCGCGATCCCAAAAAAGTACCCAGGCAAAGAAAACTAATCAATCCAGGTCGCATGGAATATCCAATCCATCCAAGTTCACTGAACCCAAAGCTCAGTAAAATAAAAAAAATGGTCCCTAAGCCTAAATCGTGGATCAGATGAGACTCTGACGGAAAAACTAGCCGTTTGAAGATTCTTCCCCAACTGAGTAGACCCATCCAAAAAAAAGTAAAAATAAAAAAGACACCGAGAAGTTGTAGAAATTCAATACGGCGGTCTGGATCAAGGGGTGTTCCATGCAGGATTACGCCCAAGGTAAGAAAGAAAATTGAAACGAAAAACCACTCTAAGGTTTTAAGTGCCATTTGAAATACTCAGCAATTGTTTGACAGACTCTATCGATGGACTCATTAGGGAGATCTGGATAAAGAGGAAGTGAAAGGCCACAGTCTGAAAATCGCTCGGCGTTGGGGAAGTCTCCGTATCGGTAGCCAAGCTTACGAGTGGCAGGTTGAAGATGTGTTGGAACAGGGTAGTGGATGGCTGATTGGATTTTGTTTTGATGCAAAAAGGACTGCAGCCCATCTCGATTTTTTTTAGAATTCAATAGAATTACAAAAAGGTGATAGACGTGATCTTGATTGGCTTGAGGAAAGGGAAGCACTAGATTGTCAAGTTCTTTCAGTTGACTTAGATAGCGTCGAGCTTTTTGGATTCGTTTTTCATTTTGTTTTTCAAGGTGAACAAGCTTCAGTTCAAGCGCAACGGCTTGAAAGGGATCCATTCGTGCATTCCAACCAATCTTTTGATGATGATTTTTTTGAATCCCTCCGAGCTCTCGAAAAGCTCGGCAGTGTTCTGCACGATTTTCTTGAGAGGTGACGATAGCACCCGATTGACCGAAGGCCCCTAAATTCTTTGAAGGATAAAAAGAAAAGCATCCGAAGTCGCCTACGGTGCCGGCTCTTTGCTTGCCACAAAAAGCGCCATGTGCTTGTGCAGCATCTTCAATTAAATAAAGATTTTTTTCTTGAGCAAATTCTTTGAAATTTCCTAGGGCTATGGCTTGACCGTAGAGATGAACAGGTAGGATCACACGAGTTTTGGAGGTCCATTTTCGAACCATGTCTTCAAAATCAAGAAGTCCCGATTCAGAATCCACATCAGCGAGTACCGGCTTGTGTCCTGCCCGCAGCACTGCAAACACCGTGGCAATGAAGGTTTGAGCAGGACAAATCACCTCCGAGCCTTCCGGGAGCTCCAATGCACGTAGGGCAATCTCCAAAGCATCAAAGCCAGAGCGGCATCCTATCACATGAGGGCTTCCTAAAAACTGACCAAATGCTTTTTCAAACCTGGCGACTAGCTCACCTTGAACTAGCTGGGACGTTTGAATTAAAATTTTAGCTTGAGCTAAAAAGTCGGCTTCAATCGTTTGATTTTCAGCATACAGATTCATGAATGGCACTGGCGTTAAAGCCTCTTTGCTGGTTTGATTCCTTGAATGCATGTCTCGACGCCCCTCCTCCTCGCTGCAACATCTCATTGACTCTAATGGACAATCTTTGAGAGAGCTAGTCTAAAGTCGGATCTCGCTTTCGATTGAGAAACGAAAAGGAAACGGAAAAGAAAGATGAAAAAACACGCTCTAGTGAGTGGTGGAGCTGGGTTCATTGGAAGTCATCTGGTGGATCGGCTTTTAAAAGAGTTTGAACTCGTCACGGTCATTGACGATTTTTCTACGGGAAAAATGAAAAATTTGGCTTTGGCCCGTGAGACAGGACGTCTTCAAATTTTGCAGGGAGATATCTGTGATGAAGTATTTTTACAAAGTCAGTTTAAATACGAAGAGGTAGACCAGGTTTATCACCTTGCGACCCATTGTGTGCGAAGCTCGATTCATGATCCTGTGAGAAACCACCAAGTGAATACAACTGGAACATTGAATCTTTTGATTGCTTCTCATCGTGCCAAAGTAAAGCGATTTATTTATTGTTCTTCCTCCGAGGTTTTTGGAGATGCCTTAACCTTATCTCAGACGAGAGCTTTGAAGGAAGATGACTTAAAAAAACCCACAACCATTTACGGAGCAAGCAAGCTCGCTGGTGAACATTACACCGAGGCGTTTCATAAGACTTATGGGCTTCCCGTAGTGATCGTGAGGCCATTTAATGCTTATGGACCGCGCTCTCATTTAGTCGGACCTCGAGGTGAAGTAATTCCTAGATTTTTTTATTTCGCTCAACATCAAAAACCCTTTCCTATCTTTGGCCAGGGGGAACAGACTCGAGACTTCTCTTACGTCACCGATATCGTTGAAGGCATTGTGAAAGCTGCTCAGTGTGATGCTCTTGAAGGCACTGTGATTCATTTAGGCAGTGGCGTTGAGACATCCGTCGAGGCTCTTGCAAGAAAAATCGAATCTTGTTTACACCTTTCATGTGAGCGTGAAACCTATCCTCAGCGATTAGGTGAAGTGCCGCGACTTTGGGCTGACATCACTCGGGCTAAGAAGTGGCTTGGGTTTGCGCCAAAAGTGAGTCTGGAGCATGGACTTGAAAAAACCTGGGAGTGGCTACAAAAGCAACCTTCGCCCTCTCAATCTGTGGAGGCATCGAATTGGAAACCCCCTTTATTCCAGTAGCAAAACCATTTTTTGATGAGTCGGAGCATCAAGCCCTCACTCGCGTCCTCTCCTCAGGTTGGGTGACTCAAGGCCCAGAGGTAGCGGCCTTAGAAGCAGAATTCAAAAAAGAATGTGGAGCTGGCTTTGCCGTGGGCGTATCCAGCGGAACGGATGCCCTAGTCTTAGCTCTTCGGGCGGCTGGAGTTAAAAAGGGTGATCGTGTGGTTTGTCCGAGCCACAGTTTTATTGCAACAGCCAATAGCATCGTATCCCTAGGGGCAGTTCCTGTGTTCGTGGACATTGAGCCAAATTCCCCTAATGTTGGTCTTTCAGCGATTCAAGAGGCACTCACCCTTCAGCCCAAGGCAATTCTTTTGGTTCACCAGACCGGTATGCCATGTTCGGTGATTGCATCCTTAAGCGACATTCCACCATCAATCCCAGTGATTGAAGATGCTGCCTGCGCTTTTGGGTCGGAAATTGAGATCGACGGTGCTTGGGAGCCAATTGGTCGTCCCCATGGAGAGTTTGCTTGCTTCTCGTTTCACCCTCGTAAGCTTTTAGTTTCAGGCGAAGGAGGCATGATTACCGGTAGGACAAGTGAAAGTGAAAGATTTTTAAAACAAGTTCGACAACATGGCATGAGTCGTTCAGCCTATGACCGATCTAATGCCACTCAAAGGTATGAAAGAGAAACTTATCAAGAGTTTGGATTGAATCATCGAATGAGTGATCTCAATGCTGCTTTAGCACGGGAGCAGCTAAAGAAAATTCCAGCCTTTGTTGCAGAGCGAAGACGGAGAGTAGCAATTTATCAAGAGGAGCTCAAAAATTACCATGCACTGTGGGTCGATCATGAGCCTAAGGGAGTGAAAACGAATTGGCAGAGTTTTTCGATTCAACTTGAAACTCAAGCCAAGGCTGAATCGCTACAAACAGAACTTCTTGAAAAACGCATTGCCACTCGACCTGGCGTGATGTGTGCTCATTTAGAGCCTGTGATGAAAGGAAGATTTGAACAAATCGGGGATTTAAACCATTCCGTTCATCGCTCTCAGACGTCGCTTATTCTTCCTTTATTTCATTCCATGACGGATCAACAGCAGGGTCGGGTGATCGAGGTAATCCAGGACTGGGCTCGGTCTCAGTGAGTGAGACGACCTGGCCATTTTGATTCAGACTTTCTTGGGCTTTTTCT
>CAYLWK010000136.1:0-2553 GCA_964387255.1 uncultured Oligoflexia bacterium | reverse complement strand
CAACGCTAAGTCGGTTTATTTCAGAGCACGGTAAAATTGTGCCTAGACGCGTGAGTCGTTTAAATGCGCATCAGCAAAGAACGCTGACAAGAGAAATTAAACGAGCACGGCATTTAGCGTTAATGAGTCCGATTGAGCGGGTATAGGATTATGAGAGAAACTATTTATTTAGTATCAACAGCGGGAACGGGTTATTTTTATACAACCACAAAAAATAAGCGTTTAAGCTCTGAAAAAATTAAGCGCCGAAAGTATGACCCAAAAGTACGAAAACATGTTGAATTCGTAGAAGCTTCAAAGTTATCGAAAGTTAAAAAGAATAAGCGTTAGGTGAGACTGAGGGTCATCTTAAGAGATGGCAACAAGGATGTGAGACGATGAGAAAAAAATTACATGTTAAAGTAGGTGATTTGGTTGAAGTCATCGCTGGAAAAGATCGAGGCAAATCAGGGAAAGTCATGCGACTTTACCCTGAAAAAGACCGTGTCCTAGTAGAGGGTGTGAACATCACTAAGCGGCATACACGTCCCGACCAGCAGAACCCTCAAGGTGGAGTGATTGAAAATCCAGCACCAATCCATGTTTCAAATGTTCTTTTGATGGATCCAAAAGTGAACCGTGGCGTTCGTACTGGCCGTCAGTTTGTCGAAGGAAAAAAAGGCAAAGCAGGGCACTGGGCAAGAGTGAGCCGAAAATCTGGAGCTGTTTTAGACGCTTGATAGTGCTTGGCTTAGATTTAAGGAAGAGTTGTAAAAGGAATTAAGACAAATCGTTTAAGCTGTTGAAAAGATGGCTAATGGAAGAGACCTAAAATGAAACAAAGCATTCACCCGGATTATAGAGAAGTTGTTTATAAAGACACTGCAAGTGATTTTTCATTTGTGACTCGATCGACGATTCAAACAGATGAAACGATTGAGTGGGAGGATGGAAAAACTTACCCTTTAGTGACAGTGGAAATTTCAAGTGCGTCGCATCCTTTTTATACTGGGAAGCAGCGTTTGGTTGATAGTGAAGGACGCGTCGAGCGATTTAAAAAGCGCTATCAGAATGTGAAAAAGCAGCCCGCAAAAAAACGAAAGAAAAGCTGAATTTTAGGCAGCCGTTTAGCTGGCTAGGTTTTACTTAAGAGAGGAAAGTGTTGTGTCTCAGCCAAAGAAAAAAACATCTCGAGGACGAAGAGATCGTAGGCGTTATCATACTGGTCGAGGAGTGACCTCAGTAGTCACTGGGACAACGTGTCCACAGACTGGCGAACTAGTTCGTTCACACGGACTTCCAAAAGATTTTGAACAAAGTGCTTATTACCAATCAAGGGTGAATAAGAAGCCTACTTCGTCTAAAGCAGCTTCGGCAAAAAGCTAGGATCAACTTATAAAAAGCGCATTCTTTGTTCTATAAAACTTAATTCAAGCGTTTTTACCATGGTTTAACCTCTCGGTAGTTTCATGAAACGATAGAGCGCCGGGCTTTGTGTAAGAATAATTCCAAGCATTACGAATAAAATTGAGAAGCCATCTGTAGGTGTTAGATCGAAGTCTAAAAAAGTCACCTCAAGCAAAGTCCCAAACGCGATGGTTGAAAGACTGACTGTGGTTGCGATCGGCGCAAGTGTCGTTTTAAAGTGAAAGGTTCGCGCCAATTGGGCAAGAAGCGACATAATCACGATTCCTAAGAACAAGGGAAGATGGTTTCTAAAAGCACCCCACTGATTTTCCCATAACCCTTGAAAAGTCATCCAAGCTGCGGAAACCACGGCTCCTAACGTAGTCATCCAAAAAACCACGACTGCTGGATGGTGATCTTGAGAAGCACTTCTTAAGCTCAGCGATGCAACGCCCAGGCTAAAAGCTCCTGAGATTCCAATCACTAAATGATGCCAGTGATAGTTTTCCTTTGAAAGACCAAGAATGGGCGGGGATACGACTGCCAGCACGGCTAAAATCACTCCAAGCAGTTGAACAGGTTTGATGCGTTCATTTAGCAACCAAGGAGATAAAACCACCACGATGAGCGGTGAAAAATTACCAAAAAGAAACGAATGCGTGACTGAGATTTGAGTTAAATTCCAATAGAAACAAAGCATTGCACCGACTCCGCCAATAGCACGAAGCCATAGAGAAAATGATCTTCGTGACCAGGGTGCAGGACTTTTTGTTAATCCCCAAGGTAAAAGCACAAGAGAAATAAATCCAGATCGTATAAATAGAATAAAAAAAGAGTTCAAAGAATCAGGAAGCAAGTGGATCCCAAAAGCCATGATTGAAAAAAAAAGTGAAGAAGCAAGTCCAATGAGAAGTGATAAGTGTTTTAAAATCATAGATGCAATTAAACCCATTGAAAAACTAGCATCCTATTGATTTAACATCAAACTTTATGCGATAGCTGCATTCAGATGAAAATCATTCGACCCTATCATCCTCCCAGTTTGAAGCGTCATGGGCTTCAGAACTTTACGCTTCGAGATTGCACGGGACCCCTTGATTTAGAAATTGGTTCAGGAGTGGGGTGGTTTGCGATTCGCTATGCGAAGCACCATCCTGAACGAACACT
>CAYLWK010000135.1:0-5128 GCA_964387255.1 uncultured Oligoflexia bacterium | reverse complement strand
CAGGCAAAAACTTCATTTTCAACAGCTTTTTAAAACAGCCGAGCTCATGGGCATTCCACAAGCCAAGCAATCTGTCCATCTTTCCTATGAGTCGGTTTTTACTGAGGACGGAAAGCCATTTAGCTCTCGAAGCAAAGAAGGTCTATCGTTGGAAAAACTTCGAAGTGAGATTGAGAAAAAGATTGTGGATACCCATCTGAAGGCTTATCGGGGCGAGTGGTCAGAAGAAGAGATTCAAAAAACAGCTAAGATGATTGCTCTTGGAGCCTTAAAATACGGAATGTTAAAGGTGGACGCTTCGAGCACGATTCGATTTGTTTTAGAAGACTGGCTTCGACTGGATGGAGACACAGGGCCTTATCTTCAGTACGTCCATGCAAGGTGCAATAGTTTATTGGAGAAGGTAGCTGATAAAGACAAAGGCATAGAAAAAGCGTTTGAGCTGCAGCATGAGACTGAAAAAGAACTCTTAGTCTATCTTTCTCGGTTTAACACTCAAGCTCATCTCGCAGGGGAGGAATATCGTCCCACGATTTTAGCGTCTTATCTTTATGAGCTTTGTAAGTATTTTAATCGTTTCTATAAAGAGTGTCCCATTAAAACAGCCACAGGAACTTTGAAACAAAGTCGTCTAGCGCTTGTACGGTCTGTCAAAATGACCTTGAAAAACGGACTTGAGCTTTTGGGGATCCCTGCGCCTCAAAGAATGTAAACTCCATCAGACCATTGATTTCATGATCATTTCACTTTAGCGTAAGAAAATGTGCTGCGGGGTGATTTAGGATGGAGTCGGGGTTCATTAGGGTTGTACTGCGCAAGGGGTCGTCGTGATGAGGGGGATGGGGCTGTTTGTTTCAAAAAGACAGATTTGGCGAATTTTATCTCAGGGCTGGGTCACTTGGAGCTGCCTTTCAATTTGGGCAAATTTTGGATTTGGGCTTCCAAATGAGATCCCTCACTCTCTTCCTCAGGCGATCCTATCGGAGACGCATCCATTTGTATTGGACGATCCTGCTCCGTTTCAGGCGGATGATTTTGAGATCGAGTGGTTAGGGCAAAAAGAATCCTCAGTACATGCATTCATCGAAAAAAATAGCATTCAATGGACACGAGTACGCGAGGTTTACGTATTGCCACAAGGTCGTGTGCGAATTGAGGCTAAAAAAATGTCTCAGGGTGTGGTTGAATACAGCGGATTTAGTCAGCCTTTTAGTCAAGAAGAATCAAGCGATCGTTTTTCTGCTGCCATCCCAGTTGCCCTGGTCTCTGGTGAGGAAAACCCCATTAAACTAAAATTCTATCGACAAGGAAAACTAGTTCAAAGAAAATTGGTCATTCGCTTCAAGCCAAAAAAACAAAATGAACGACTTGTTCTGTTTGATCCAAGTTGCTCTCCGTTTGATTTAAAAGTCACACAGAATCAACTTAAGTCTTCAAGTTGGATTTTTGTGAGCTGCAGATTCACTCATTTAAAGTCCACTGATTATCGTACGAGCAGTTTAGAGCTTTATGTCTATTGGGATCAGGTGGGGCAATCCATTCGGATGAATCAGGTTCCAATTAAAAGCACAAGAGAATCACTTTGGACCCTTCGGCTGCAGTCTCAGCCAGGAGCTGTGAGTCTAGTTTCTGAGGATCAAAAGCAATCCGTTCGCCTTGCTTATCAAATCCCAGAAGAAAACCATCGAGGTTTCTTAGGCGCTGGAATTGGACCTTATGCCTATACGTTTACTGATCCATTGAATCCTGTGGAGAGTATTGCACCTGTGGCAACTCTGTATGGAGCGTTTTCGGTAGGAGAGGGAATGCGAATCGTGACGTTCAATGCACTTGTGCTTCATGAGCGATTTTCAACAGACTGGGGCGTGTTTTTCATGATCGAGCAGAATCTGTTTTTAGACCAAAGAATTAGTCTAAGACTCTTATTGGGGGGGCATGTTTTAGGCTTTTTCTTTAGGGATTCGTTTCGGATTGATCCAGCATTTCCCCAAGGGGTGGAGCTGGTGTTTTCGGATTTTTTGAAACGTCGCTATCAATTGAGTATGGGGGCTTTTTTATACCCAAAAATTAAAGGCACTTCGTACAACAATCTTTGGCTTCGGTGGGGACCTCCTGAGTTTTTTATTGAATATAATTACATTTCCTGGACCCGTCCGATTCAAAGCGAGATACTTTATTCTCGAAGTCACGGAATTTCTGTAGGGATACCAATCACTGGCATTTTTTAAGAAACTTGTTTTTAGGTAAGATGAATTTTTAAAAAGAATTCTCAAAAAAAATGGACCGAGAGAAAGTCAGGGGATGTTTCTTGAAAATAGCGTTGCTTTGAGAGGTAGCTCATCACGTGGAAGGAGGAGCACTCCAAAACTTGATTTGCTATCTTCAAACTCACTAAGGCAAAGAAGGGGGGGCTTTCGCCTCAATGAAAAACTCTTTCTCTCGGTCCCTCCAAAGGGACCTAGTGCTAACGCCTTCCATGAGTATTGTCAAGTGGGGGTGAACTAAAAAAAGAAAATGGTCATTAAAAATCGTTAATTTCGATTAATTTTGTATTGCTTTAATTTTCGATACAAGTGAGAGCGATCCATTTTCAATGCTAAAGCCATTTCTCGGACTTGACCATTGTGTTCCTGGAAGGCTTGGTGAAGGCGTTCTTTTTCAAATTGCTCAAGTTCTTGGTAGAAGGATTGTTTAGAGAGTGTTTTTGTGCTTGCCTGGGTGGCAGAGCGAATCGCCAAAGGCAGGAGCTTGGGTGTGATGAGGGTTTCGGGGTAGAAAACGTGGAGAGAACGCAAGGAAGTTTGGAGTTGTCTTAGATTCCCGGGCCAGTCATAGGTTTTTAAGATTCCCATAGCTTCTTTTGAAAATCGGACAGGTTGATCAAAATCAGTTTGGAGTTCATCCATGATTTCTTCCCAGTCGGCGAGTCGACTTTTGAGTGGGGGAATTTCAAGGGTCAAGCTGCTGAGACGGAAATAAAGATCCCATAAGAATGCACCTTTTTCGCAAAGAGTGTCTAGTTTTTGGTTGGAGGCGCAAATCAGTCGAAACCGAACTGGGATTTCTTTATGCCCGCCCACTCTTCGAATGACCCTTTCTTGTAGAACCCTTAAAAGGCGTTGCTGATTTTCAATCGATAGATTGGCTATTTCATCAATGAAAACACATCCCCCTCGAGCTTGCTCAAAGAGCCCTGGAGAGGTTTTTTCTGCACCTGTAAAGGCTCCCTTTTCGTGTCCAAAAAGAAGACTGTCAGCCATGGACTCGGTAAGAGTGGCCGCGTCCCAGCTCACCCAGGGTTGATTTGGTTTTTGAAACGCTCGAGCGACTCGCTCTTTTCCTGTCCCAGTCTCTCCTAAGATCAAAACGTCATAGTGGCTCTGAGTAGCTCGAGAAATTCGTTCTTTGAGTTCTAGGATCAATGGAGTGGTTCCAGTGACGGGAACAGAGTTAGAGCCTATCGTAGCAGGAATTTTATTTCTGGGACTTTGTGACAAGTGAAACTTAATGCGTTCATTGAGATGCAGGAGACACTCTTTTTTTGAGATGAAATCATCTGCTTTAAGTCGAAGCGCTTTTTGTGAAGATTTGAAATCGGCAAATCCTGATAAAATTAAAATGGCACTTTGCGGAGACAGTTGTTTTAATTTAGGAAGGAGGTCAAGACCATTTTGAGATTCTTTTTTAAATTGAATATCTAGAAGAATAATTGAAAAGGCCTGCTTCTGGACGAGGTTCACCAACTCTTGAAGTGATTGGCATTGAGTTAAATCATACTGAGGCCCTAGGTTTTCATTAATCATCCGGCAAAACAACGGATCATCGTCACAAAGTAAAATAGGTTGGGCTTTGGATTGCATGGGCTTTTGCTTAAACCGAAACTCCAAAAATAAAAATCATTATTATTCTGTGGGGAATCATCCACACAATTGGGCAATCTCCCACAGAGGGGTGAACCTACTCTCGGTTTTAGGCCAAAGGGTTTGGAATGGCTTTTGCTTAAGGAGGTGACTTCATTGGACTCATAGGAGGGAGAGAGAGGATGACAAGAAATGAAGGCGAAAAACCAAGAGTGGAGTCAAGTGATGTCTTTAGCGGTGAAAACGGATGAGACGGTCCTAATCACCGGCCCTACTGGAAGTGGAAAATCAAAGCTTGCAAAAGAAATCCATGATCAATCGGCGTATCAAAGGGGGCCTTTTGTTTTAGTGAATTTGGCAACTCTGCATGCGGGCACTATTGAAGCGGAGCTGTTTGGGTATCAAAAGGGAGCATTTACGGGAGCGCAATCAAGCCAGATGGGAAAGCTCGAAGCGGCTCAAGGCGGCACGGTTTTTCTGGATGAGATTGGAGAGCTTTCTCTGGCTCTTCAAGTGAAGCTTTTGGAGTTTTTACAGTCGAAAGTTTTATTTCGCTTGGGAAGTCATGAAGAGCGCAAAGTAAATGTGCGAATTATTGCAGCGACTAATCGACGTTTGAAAAAAGAAGTGGAACTTGGAAAATTTCGTGAAGATCTCTTTCATCGACTTCGAATTTTAGAAATAGAACTCCCTCCGTTATCAAGTCGTGGTGAAGAGTTTGGAGAGATTGTGTTGCATTTATTGGAGGAACTTGCGCAGAAGCATTCTAAGAAACTATTTGGGCTTGAGGTCGCTGTTGCAAGAGCCTTGGAGTCCTACTCCTGGCCAGGGAATATCAGGGAGCTCCAAAATGTACTTCGCTATGCAGTGCTAGTGAGCACTGGATCAAAGCTAAAATTTGAGGATCTTCCACCTTGGTTTTTATCTCAAGAAACCATGAATGGAGGAGTCGTCGACGAGTCTCGAAATGAGTTGGGAATGGTAGAGGTTCCGATGGGTCTTGATTACTATGAAACCTTAAGTCGATTTGAAAAGATCTACCTCTCAAAGGCGTTTGAACGTTATCGAGGTCGAATCAACCACACAGCAAGACAGCTTGGGATGAGTAAAACGACCCTGATGCGCCGATTGAGGGCTTATGGGCTGATTCAAAAAGGAAATTGGGTCTAAATCACCTGTAAAAGACGCTAAAGTAGACTGATTTATTTTAGTAAAAAGGCAAATTCAAAAAAAAATGAAAAAAAAGATCATTAAATCCGATTTAGGTG
>CAYLWK010000134.1:0-4652 GCA_964387255.1 uncultured Oligoflexia bacterium | reverse complement strand
TGGTACACTTTTTCAATCGCTCGATTGAGTGCGACGGAGTCGTCGCTTGAAACACCTAACTCAGAATGAAACACCCCCGCGAGGGATGATTCGGAATGGTCTTCATGAGGATGGCTGCTTCTCACGGCAAGATTCTGGCTACCAAAAAATAACTGTATCTGCCGAATGACTTCTTCGGGCGATTCATCCCATTGATGAAACTCAATGGTTTTAAATAAAGGGATTTTTGCCTTACTCACCCAAGGTAAAAGTGCTTCTAGAGTTTTTGCTTTTGTTTGAAATTGAAATCGCATGAGAACCCCCGGAAGGTATCCTACTCACGGGTTCTTTTCAAAAACAGAAATGCGAAAAACGCATTCAAAGCTGTGACTGTGCCTGACAAAATTAGATTTAAATCTAAACCAAACCAGATGAGCCAAGCAGGTACGCCAATCATTGTTTTTTGTTGAATCGACCGCTCTTGATAGAGCAAGGCAACTTCACAGACCAGTGGTATGAGAAAGGCAATCCAATACATCCAGCTAAGAGGATTCAGTAGGACAATTCCTAGGCAGACCCATGCATACTGACGTCTCCAGGAAAGATGACGTCTCTGAAAAGAAGCAAGTAAAAACCCGACAACGCAACCTGCCCAAAGCACAAGATTCAACTTTGGATGATCAATCCACTTCGAAAAAATGCCAATCACAGAAATGTTATAATAACTGGGTAAAAGATGATGAGATGAATGAAACAAGGTATTGATCCAAGCTAAGTGCTCGGACCACGAGAACTCCCACCCATGAATCATAGCAACGGTTCCGAGTGAGACGAGAGGAAGCAGAACACTTGTGAGGATCATAGCATTCCAGTGTCGTTTAAAAACTAAGATTGGAAATGCTAAAAACCAATACAGTTTAAATTGAATTGCGCAGGCTAAAAGAAAGGCACCCGCAAGTGTGTTCATTGATTTTCGTTTGGAAAAAAAATAAAAGGCCAATAAACTCAATATCAGGGTAATGCTATTGGCTTGACCAAGCTCACAATCGCGTAAAATCGCTTTTCCAAAAAAAAGGATGCTTAAAAAAGCAAGGGTGAGGTGTTTTTTCCAATCAGCCGAAAGTCGATCGGTCACGAGCGCAATCCAAATCAGCCACAAAAGAGCATTGAAAGTGAAATAAAATAATTTAGCGGTGTAAAGATCGAGCTGTGAAAAGGTTGCTGCGAACCCCTGAGCAATGGCAGGGGAGTATTTGAATTGCCAATGGCCTTGGACATCGTATACCGTTTTTCCCTGCGCTGCTTTTTGTCCCGCTGTGTAGTAAACTTGGAAATCTTGAAGACGTCCACTTGCAGGTTCCCAAGTGAAATAAAGTAAATAGACTAAAAAGCCTGCAATACAAAAGGCCATCCCTCCGAGTTTCCAAGTCGCCCACGATTTTTGTCTCATTTCCAATGCCTTTCACAGGGCAGTTTTCTTGTCATTACTCGGAGCACCATCAATCAGAAGAAATAAAAAAACCCGGAATGGGTTTAACGCCATTCCGGGTTTGATTCTGACCGAAGAAAAACTTCAGTCAAGAAAGTGTTGACTTGACTTGCTTAGAAGCTATAAGTCGCACCTAGACCAGCGATGTGGCTAGTTGCTGCAGACCCACCACTTGGAGTCGTGCTGTCAAACGTGTAGTCAAGTTTCAAAAGCATTGCTTTTGTGACCTTGAACTGAGGACCAACAGTCACTGCAATTTGTGAGTCATTTGCTGCTGCAGCTGATCCAGCCGTTGCTAGATTGCTTCCATATTCAATTCGAACTCCACCGCTCATGTCATCTGAAAAGTCAGTCATGAGTCGAGCAAGGATTCCAATTCCAGTTTCAGCGCCGCCTGTTTGGAAAACGCCTTCGATATCAAGGTCCAGATTTCCAAGGCCGAGTCCAAAGATTGCATCAATAGTGTAGACACTATTGTAGGCAATGGCACCCAAGCCGAGTTCAAAACTTTGACCTTTCAACCAGTCACTGTGAATCCCAAACTCATAGTTTCCTGCACCTGTTGCTTGATGATTGGTAGTCCCGTTTGGATGATTGAAAAGAATATCAATGCTGTAAGAGCCACCGTCATAACCAACAGTTGCACCTGCTTTGACTGCTGAAAAAGCGCCTCGAACAAATCCGCCACGTGTGAACGGAATTCCATTTAAGTCAACAGTTTCGAATCCGTTGAGTCGATCCCACTGACCTAAGCGCCAATTCAAACCATTGTCATACATGACATGGTAGTAAGCTTGTGCTTGAGTCATTGCGAAATTAAATGACCCAGCAGAGGTTGAATTAAAGCTAAATGGCAAGTCCACCATTGCTTTGGCACTGCCTTGTTTATGCATAATATAAAGAGCACCATCTCTCACATGGAAGCCAAGGTTGTTTGTGGAACCATCGGACCATAAGAAAGTTGGAGCTGCAAACCCACTGAATTCAGTGTCCGCTGCTTTTGCTGAGCCAGAAAAAATCATTCCGGCTGCAATCAAAGCAACAAACGCTGAAGAATATTTGTTGTATTTTTTCATTGCAATAAACCCCTCCATTAAAGTGGTTATTGATTTATTCGTTATTGATAAGCTCAAGGTAGTATTTTTTTGTCACTTTGCCAAAAAAAAATATACATTCAGTGAACCGCGTATTGGCTTGGATGAAGCTTGATTACACGAACCTATAATGCTTAGCGAAAACTCAGCAGGGTTTTATTTTCATTTTGATGAAATAGTTTTTACTGTTTATATAAAAAACACCGAGAAAAGAGCCTTGAATGATGAAAAACAAGATTGACGATGGCTACGCGAGAAGCCTCTACAAAAGGCGAAACAGGAAGCTTCTAGGAGGCCTCTCAAGTCATCGAAGCGATCGTTGATAAGCGGCTTTTGACACGTTGACCTTGTAGGCATCAAATCTTTTGGAAAATGGTTAAAAAAGCCGGAAGAAAGGTAAAATGGAAGCATGTTTGGATCCTTCCATTTTTATTTTTCAACAAAGATTAACAAGATCTAAACAAACGGGTCGTTACCCTAGCATATCAACGAATGACTTCATGGGTCTTCTCCTGAATGATCTTAAAAAAAAATCCAAAAGCGACTCAAACCGCTTCAGAACAAGATGGCAAAATCAAAAGAGAGTGATTCCAATTTTACAAGGATCTAGAATCCGACTTAAATTGTATTGTCAACAAAAAATCA
This sequence comes from uncultured Oligoflexia bacterium, assembly GCA_964387255.1. GTDB lineage: Bacteria > Bdellovibrionota > UBA1018 > UBA1018 > CAUJDS01 > CAYLWK01. The sequence goes on along the minus strand of CAYLWK010000134.1, from coordinate 1,445 downwards.
ATTTTTTATCGAATCTAGGGGCTTCTTCTGGGGTGTTGAAATTGAAGAAGTCTGACGGTTTGCATTATTTTCATCAAAATCGGTGCGTTGGCTTAGGATCCCTAAAAAAGTCATGAGGGCAATTAAAAGTGCAAGGCGAACACGATTCCATTGGTTCATAAGTCTAGACCTCTTCCTTAAGGTTTTCGCAAACAAATGAGTTGCGAGACTCTAGTTTAAAACAAGCGATACGTCATTCCAAGTTGCACACTGAATTTCGTGTAAGAAAAAGTGGAGGGAAGTGAAGATTGATTGGTCTCATATCGAACTTCTGCTAGCAGGGTCCAGTCTTTGGTCCACCGGTAAGTGAGTGACGAAGCCCATTGAAATTCAAGGTCTGTCCGGGTCTCTGGAGCGCGTTGAGGAAAATGAGCGCGGGAAACCGCAAGGCGATGTGAAAGCTTTAGTTGATCACTCAGGTGCATAAGATCAGTGAGTGCAACGATGAGTTCGAAGTTCTGGTTATCTGATCCAGCTGCCAAAGTGTAATCCAACCCAAGTGAGACCAAGGGGTTCCACCATCGGCCTCCCGTGTCTTGTTGGTAAAAAACACGGGTTTGTGCGGTCGAGCCATTTCTCCTATTTTCTGCGGAGGCACTAGCATCATCTGCGTAAAGATTGGGTCCCCAGAAAATTTCTGCTCCCCAAGTCTTACCCCGGCCAATTTTTTGCCTGAAAAAAGGCCCAAAAGAAGCTGTTGTTGAAAAGTAAGCATATGAAAGACGAGAACTTCCCGCACCATTGGCAAATGAAAAGTTTCCTTCAGTCTTTAGGCCGTAGCTCGTTCTCGCCAAAGGATCCTTTGTGAGATAGAGCGCTAATCGATTGGAAAGATACTCGAACGTTCTTGCCTGCTCATTTAGATTCCAGTTTGCAGAAAGTCGATAGCTCGGAGTCCATTGTAGGCTGCTTGTAGGGGTGCCCATGCGACCCACACTCAAAGAGAGAAGTTGCTTGAGTGATGCTAAATCCGAAGCATTGCTCACTGAGGTATTATCGGGAAGGGCTAGCACGTTGGTGTCATAGCCTGAAATCATCGAAAGATTTCCGAACCAACGGGCTTGATTGAAGGGTTTCAATGCTTTCTCAGCAGAATCGATGATTGATTGCGCCATTTTTTTTTGAGAATCATCCATGTCCTGATTGGACAGTAGGGATGAAGCGGCTCGCTTTGCGTTCAAAAGGGCATCAGTGGCTCCATTCATGTATTTAATTTTGAAATAAGATTGCGCCAAATAAAAATAAGATGCAGCGCGAAGTTCTTCGTTTTTAGTTTCGATGACCGCTTCGAATGACTCAATGGCTTTATCCCAGTGAGATTGATGAAAACCAATCATGCCAAGAAAGAAATGAGTCGGAATACGATTGAAAGACGTTTTTCGAATCATTCGGGAAAAAAGCGGGTC
>CAYLWK010000133.1:0-5816 GCA_964387255.1 uncultured Oligoflexia bacterium | reverse complement strand
AACTAGAAAAGAGACTGAAACACTTCTATAAAACCCTTAGAAGATCTCCAAGCCTTCCGAAAGCTGCATGATCTCGACGCTTTGCTCCTCAGTTACCTTTTCTTCTGAGGTTCCTCGATGCCTTTTATTCTCGCTTTGGCAGTATAAATCAATAACTTTGATTGATTTTTATCAACTGAAATCATTGCTTCTGGAATGATTACGTTGAGGCGAGACATGAAAGCCAGAGTAAACAAAACGCCAAGAGGGGCTGAAAAATCTCAATACTATACTAAAATTGACTATTTTAACGTTGCGTGCTACTTCAGGCAGGTGATTTTAATTCATAAGCTTCGTTTGATGAGCCACCAGCTTTGGTCTCGCCTCGGTTCCTCCTCGAAGGGGATCCTTGTTATTCTCGTGATGACGGGGCTTTCATATAATGTAGGGGCTTTTGAGGAAGGATTTTTTTCAATTTGGCTGGATCGCTTGCCTATTGAAAAAATTCAAAACGACTATCAAATCAAGCTTCCTAAAGAAAAAATTTTTAATCAGTCAAAGGCCGTAGTTCGAATTGAAAACACTTTAACCTCTACAATTGGAACTGGAACTTTTTTAACTCCAGACGGGCTATTGATCACTTCAGCTCAAATGGCAAAATCATGCATGGAAAACCTTCAGGGAAAACCACAGTCTGCTCACAACTTTGAGTGTGTAGACCAGACTTGTAAAAAAATTAAGACACAGGCTCTTAAGACGGTTTTTGATTCTGATGGTCTTTTCAGCGATTCCTCCGAAACAGCGAGCAATGAAACAAAAGAAGAAAGTGATGAAGACGAAGTCCTCAATCAAGAGGAACTCGATCTAGAAGCAGCCATGGAATTGGACCCAGAAACGAAGATTCGACTCAATCCGAGTTTTGGATTTCAAGCAAAACGACTTGATCAAGAAATTCACTGTTCTGACTTTGTTGCATTGGTCTTAGAAGATGAGCAAGACTTTACATCTCAAGCAGAAAACTGGAAATTTGACTATTATGATGCTCATGACCTGTGGGTAAAAAACAAAGAAAAAGAACAAGCAACTAAAGAAAAAGCCCATCCTTTAGATCCAACTATTGCAACTCAACAGAATCAACCCAATCGTTACATGACCATTGAAGAATTTCAAACTCTCCGAAGCCTTCCACCGATGAAATGGGTTGTCGACTATTTAGATGCTATTGCAAAAAAAGAGGACCCTACAATTGCAGACAAACAAAACGAAGCTGAAATCGCAGCTCGAACTGCATTTGCCCAGAGTGCCTCTGATCAGGTGAAAAGCTCGCCCCAAATTGCTTTCCAATTACTTTATATGAAGATGAATCAAGCAAGAGAAAATGCCTTGATAGAACACCTTCACCACGAATTTATTCAGCCTGCACTGTTAGAAAGAGCACTTTTTATCATCCAACGATGCGAGGGTCTTGACGATCTTGACTTAAGCTATAAAGACTACCTCAATCGTCGTAATGCCATTCCAACACATTGTGATTTAAGGCCTTATGTCACTAAGAGCGGCATGCAAGGATTTTCGTTATCAAGATACACTCTTGCTAGAGATGTTCGTTTAGTTTACGCGCCTTCTGAAGATACCCATGAGAGCTTCTTTCAAGGTCCATTATCAGATGACTTTAAAAATCAACTAAGGCGTCTAAATTTAAACTTTGCTTTTTTTAGAGTATACACAAACGAAACGCGTGCACTCGAAACAGGAAGTCAACCCTACTCATCTGGCGACGTATTGGAAGGCCGAGTCACACGGAATGATAATCGAGCTTTTTTTACACACAATCCAGGAAACTTGCCTCTTGATTCCAGTAAGTTTTTTATTCACCCCGAGCTTCAACCAAATCTAGAGCAAGGTGATTTTTTATATGGCTTTGGTCATCCTAAACCCTCTCATCGCTGGAGAACCTATCCGCATGCTAAATTTATTCACGATGTCCAAATTCCCTCTTTTTTAAAATTTCTAAAAATTCGTCGCGAAAATCTCTTTGGACTCATTAACGAAACAACGGGAAAAAACGATTCAGACTCAAAAGCACTTCGACGTTCTCTCCAGCAAAGCTACCTTGAGGATGTAGGCTATATTAAAGCTTATGAAAGCCTAGCTTCCAATTTTAGGAGTGATAAAGTCCTTCAGTCTTTAGAAGCTAGCTGGAAACGATTAGAAGAGTCTGATGACGACTATGTGCTTGAAGACGTAAAAGTTTTAAATGAGCAGTTTCAAATATTAAATGAAAATTTCACATTTTATTTTTTAGCACAGCAACTTTTCTCCAGTGATCTCCTGAAAAACGTTCACGATTGGCTTCAAAATGTGAACGATTATCAAGAGAACGCCAAAGTCATCCAAAAGTTTGGAGAAGTATTAAGTCAAAATAATTCAGCCCTCTCTGCCAAGCTTTTAGAAGCTGTGGAGTCATTAGACTTTCTTTCAGAAAAAGAGAGACAGTCTTATATTGAATGGACTGAGCTAGAACCAAAAGAACTCCGAGAAAAAATTAACAAAGAAGTGTCAGGGTTGACGCAAAACAATCGAATGAAGCTCTTTGAACAGTCTAACCTACAATCTCAGATCCTAAATCAACCTCCTGGAAGCATGGGCCACATGAATAGTGTCTCACTTTTTTCAGCCGTGATTGGATATGGAGTTGAAAAAGAAATCCCCCTGTTTATTAAGTATTTTGGAAAAACTGACGATCCAACGCAAAAAGCTAAGTCGATTTTAGGAAAGTATCCAGTCGTCCCATTCGATGCTATGGGCGATTTCGAGCAAGTTTTAAAGCGTGGATGGAAGTATTTTGCAGGTCAGATCAAAAAAGACGAAGCGAAAGCACCGTTCCCTCAAGAGAGTGTTCAGTTATTAGAGTTTATTGATGCACTGAGAGAAGTTGTCCTACAAATGAATGAGCAGCATGGAGAGTATTTCTCAAGGGTCATGGAAGAAGTCAAATATCGTGAAAATAACCTCAAAGGCAGGGACCCTGAAGGCATGAAGTCTTATTCCAACACCAATGGAATGCTTCGTTTTTCTTATGGAACTATTCAGGGTACCGATCAAGAACCTGCTATTTGTAATTTAGGAGATTTTATAGCTGATGGCTCCGAAACTGGGTTCGATCAAATGAATCCTCTACAAAAAGCTTTTTGCAATGCTACAAATGAATTAATGGGAAATGAACCTCTTCATTTCCAAACGACAATTGACTCCATTAATGCTGTAACAATGGATGCAATTGGAGTGAGTGATCTTGAAGATGTGACTTATGGCCAACCTAGAATAACTCCAGATGGAAGACTGGTGGGAGTTCAAGTGGGGCATAATCAAAAATCATTAGGAGCTGCATTTGCTTACATGAACTCCAACGGAGGACGAAGCACTTCAGTGACACTCTCTGCAGTTGCAAAGTACCTAGGGCTCGTGGATCCTAAAAATCGCCTGTATGAAGAACTTTTATTTTCTTCTGATCCTTTCAACTCAGCGTCGTTTTACTCAACAGACCCATCGGGCAAAGTTCATTTTGAACCATTTAGTGAAAAAGCCATTGAGTTGCGAGAAAAATTCCGCAGTGAAATCGAATCCAATGAGGCCTCGGCTTCAGACTCACAAGACACAGAAGAAAATAAAAAATAATCGCCTTCGAGACGAAGGCTTTTACTATGTTTAATTTTTCACGAAATTAAATGAAGGATTGGAATTTATTTAGAGACTGAAATTTTGAACTTAAGTTCCCCTCGGAGGCCTCGGCAACCTCCAAGGGGTGGGCTTAAGGTGCCCCACAAACACCATTGTCAGTGGAGCTCGGGCGCAAACTTTTCAACACTTTAATTAATCACTACACGTTCCGCTTCAGCATTCACTAAAAAGTTTAAATCAATTGAAGAGCTTTGGTAGGCTCTGAGTTCGCTTGAGAGAGAACCGAAATTCCCGCCTGACTCAAGATATTTTGCTGAATCAACTTAGAAGTTGCAGCAGCAATATCAGTGTCAGCGATCCGTCCACGTGCAGCAGATAGGTTCTCACTTGAAATTCTCAAATTATTTACGGTCGACTGAAGCTTATTTTGCATCGCTCCCAGACGCGCTCGACCTGCATTTAATTGATCAAATGCATTGTCGATGGCATCTAACATGTCGCGTGAAGTATCTTTCGACTCTGTTGAAACTCCTGAGATTCCTAAAGAGTCAGTGCTTAAATTGTTTTCACTCACTCTAAAAATCACACGAGAGTCTTCTCCAGATCGAATACCAACTTGAAGCTCTAGGTCTTCTCCTCCGGAAAGAAGAGGGGTACCATTGAACTCCGTCACATTTGCAATTCGATCGATTTCCCCTTTGAGAGACTGTATTTCTTGATCAATAAAGCCTCGCTCAGTATCACCGATCGTGTCTGAAGCTGCTTGAATAGCAAGTTCTCGCATACGTACTAAGATATTACTTGCTTCAAACATTCCGCCCTCTGCCACTTGTACTAAAGAAATCCCGTCATTCGCATTTCTTTCAGCTTGTTTGGTAGAGCGGATTTGTGCTCTCATATTTTCACTGATTGACAAACCAGCAGCATCGTCTCCAGCCGAAGTGATTCTTTGACCAGAAGCGATTCTTTGGAATTGTTTCGCTTGTTTCTCATTCGTTCTAGCAAGTTGTCGCTGAGTCGAAAGAGAAGCTACGTTCGTCGCAATTCTCAAGCCCATTTTGAACGTCCTTTCGTTACACGAATCCATTGACGCGATGCATTATGCGCTGCGTAAACGAATCCATTGGGTTGAATCCATCATCACGTCTGTGTTGGAGAAAAGACTTCAAGACAACTGCGAGGCACTTGGTGGGTGCAGAGCTTGTTCTCCGCCAACAACGGAAAACACAACACTTGGAGCAGACGTTACCTAGTTTTTATGTCTTTGAAAATTCAGTATTGCCAAAGACACTTAACCTATCGGCAGTGCGACATAATACTTTAGTGAAAAATACAAGTATTCGGACGAATGTCCTTCGCGTGACTTTGAGAGGAAATAGCTTTTCAGATCAAGAGAATTCCTTGGAAGTCGGGTCTGGAGTCCGGCTTCCAAGGAATTTGAAATCTCTCAAACTAGAGCAACTGAAGCGCTAGTTGACTATTGGAATTGGCTTGACCGAGGACCGTAGTTCCCACCTGAGCCAAGATATTCTGCTTGGTCAAGTTAGAGACTTCATTAGCAACATCGACATCGTAAATTCGAGATCGCGCTGCTGCAAGGTTCTCGTCATAGATATTCAGGTTGTTAATCGTAGACTGAAGTCGGTTCTGAAGCGCACCTAAGTCAGCTCGATTCTTTGCAAGTGTTGAGATAGCTCCATCAATCGCTTCCAGATTATTTTGCGCGGCTTCTTTAGAAGCAACACTCACATCTGTAAGTCCCAATGAATCCAACGTAGTCATTGTTTCTTCCGTATTGTACGCGAAACGATCTTTAAACGGATCATTTCCAGTACCCACTTGAACTTCAACTACGCCGCCTTCACCAGAAAGAAGCTGACGACCGTTGAACTCAGTACTCAAAGCAATTCGAGATACTTCTTCTTTCAACTGTTGCACTTCTTTTTCGATGAATGATCGCTCTGTATCTGAGATCGTGTCCGAAGCCGACTGAATTGAAAGCTCACGAAAACGAATCAAGATGTTTGAAATCTCATTCATTCCGCCTTCAGCGACTTGTACCATTGAGATCCCATCAGACGCGTTTCGCACATCCTGACGGATTGAGCGAATCTGAGCTCTCATACCTTCTGAAATTGCTAATCCAGCAGCATCAT
>CAYLWK010000132.1:0-5902 GCA_964387255.1 uncultured Oligoflexia bacterium | reverse complement strand
TGTTCAGAGGCTTCAATGAATTGCCTAAGTTTTTTGCGTGATTTTCGGCTTGTGAATAAGAGTGCTGCTTGCTTGGCTTTGAAAAAAGCATGAACCTTGTTTCGGGCGCTTTCTTCTCCGACGAAGAGCTTTTGCTGTCCTAATTGATGAAGCCGATTCGTTCTTGAAAACGGACGAAAAAGGACTCTTATAGGAGAAAAAACTTTGCCACAAAAACCAAAAACACCCGCGTGGGCAGTCCTAGGGTTCATCGTAAGCTGGAGGGACATTAAAAGAATGAGAAAAGCAGAGGTGATGGTTTTATTTCGATTTATCATTCGATCCAAAACTCCTTGGATAGTGAGATTTCGACGACTGCAGGTTTAGGGAGTGTGTTGCCTCCATCGGGCCAATGGCTTTTAAGTTGAGTGGGAGAAGGAGAATATTCTCCTGGATGTTGAACGCTCAGAAAAAGTGTTTTTCCATCGGGTGTGAAGCAGGGTCCGGTCAGTTCAGCGTTTACTGGTGCTGAGGCTACCCGAATCGGGTTACCTGCGTGGAGACCGCTCATGGGAATTAAAAATAATCCATTATTCCCAAATCCTGCATAAGGGCCATGATTGATCACGGTGCCTGAAATATCACTCGTGACCCAAAGATTTCCCTTAGGGTCAAATGCCAAATTGTCTGGGCACACGAGTTCTGAGTTTTTACCACCCCAAAGAAAGGTTTCCCATTCAAATGAAAGAGAGCCAGGGTCTTGATTGGCCTCCTTCAGTTTCATTAAAGAGCCGTAATAATGTCTTTTTTTAGCGTGATTGGTCAAAGCAACAAAGACATCTTTTGAGTTTGGATGAATGGCAATATCTTCAGGACGATCCAGGGGAGTGCCACCAACAAGTTTTGCAGCTTCTCGGGCATGAATGAGAACTTCTGTTTGGTTTTTAAATGCTTTTTGCAAAGACGGCTGAGTTTGAAAATCAAGTGGTACCCAGGTTTTTGATTGAAGGTTTGCTACATACAAGGTTCCGTGAGCAAGTGAATTTTTTGTAGAGCCAATGAATTTATAGAGGCACTCATCCTGAGCATCATCTCCAGAGTAAACAACTGGAAGTCCCTCTGTAGATCGTGTGAACGTGGCGCTCTCATGAGAAAAACGTCCTAAGCTCACCAATTTTCGTGCACTCTCAGAGAGAGGATTCACCTCGACGACCCAACCGTAATGCGTGTCAGGATGGTTGCCATCACGTTCCCACTGATAATCGGCCTTGCTGCCATAGAAAAACTGATAGTTTTCCTCACAGGTGAGGATCGTGTTCCAATCTGTCTTTCCCCCAGCGCAGTTTGCAAGGGTTCCCGTAGCCACTCGACTTCCAGAAATGGGCTCTGGCCAGGCGAATGCAATCGGCGTGGTTGCATCGAGCCGTCGATTCATCGGGTGCTCGAAGTCACCTTCCCAGCGCTCTGTCGTTGGGTTTTTTTTTAGCTGAAGCAGTGAGCCACCCACGGATTTTTTTTCTTTTTGAATTTGTTCAATCGACTTTGGGACTTTTTCACGGGTCGAGTATCCACTCACAAAAAGAGGATCGGGATATTCATGATTGACCCACAGGATGCCAGTCGTAGGACTCGTGGGAATCCATTCAATAAAATCATTATTAAACCCAAACCGAGTTTGATTTTTTTTAGGCCCGATTGGATCATTCCAGCGGATCAATACCCTTGCATTGAGTTCTGGGCTTAAAATCAGATCATCTTTTTGAGTCGCAGGGATCGGAGTGAGTGGGAATCCTTGCAAAGGAGGCGTGAGAACATCGCAGGCTGACAACCAAGGGAGCAACGTTGTAGCACTCGTGAGTGCTAAAGAGCTTTTTCCGACAAATTTTAAAAATTCCCTTCGATCCCAATCAGAGAGCGAATCTGACTCTTTTTGAAGCTGTCGTCTTGGCTGCTTTTGCATGTCGCATGTTCCTATTCGTCACAAAGAATCTAGTCAAATCTCATTTTTCTTTAAAGGAAATCCCCGCTGATCCAAACAACGCCTGGCAGCTTACCAGACCCTTTCGTAAATCCAAATCCTATCTATTAAAAAAGTGGAACGTGGGTTTGGTTTTTATTCACGGACTCTTTAGGTGAACTCTCAGGGTCAATAGAAAATATTTTTCAATAAATACAAAGAGTTAAAATCACTAGCCAAAGCCCTGATTGATACTGTATTATTTAAGTCAAGTTGAAGGGGTGTTGATCCGATGAGTTTCACGGAAAGAAGCGAGAGTCGTGTGGGCGCGACGACGTGCACGGATGTGTGACGGTGAGTGACCTCTAGTGAACCGATGTGAAGGTTTTAGATTCTCGGCAGTGAACTGATTTAGGAGCGGCACGTGATGGAATTTTTTAATCAACTGCATGGGTTTTTTTTGACGACCCATGAGGCTTATTTCACCTATTTTTCTTGGTTTGGACTCTTTGCTCTGGGATTCACAGGAGCGCCTTTTTGGCTTTGGTCCCTCTTTCTGCTGACCGTAAGCATGGGGTTTGGTTGGGATCCAACTGGGGTGAGCATTCTCACCGGCGTTCTATTCATCGGAAACCTTCCGTTCCTGCGACGATCCTTAGTGTCTTTTCCAACCATGAAAATTCTTCAATCGCTAGGCTTACTGCCGACGATTTCTCCAACTGAAAAAGCAGCCTTAGATGCGGGTGCTGTTTGGGTGGAAGCAGATTTTTTTTCAGGGAAACCTGATTTTAAAAAGTTAATGAATCAAGACACCCCTGAGCTCACAGACGAGGAAAAAGAGTACCTTGACGGCCCAATTGAAGAGCTTTGTCGAATGACAGACGACTGGAAGATTCATCAGAATAAAGAGATTCCTCAAGAGATTTGGGATCACATGAAAAAAATCAATCTCTTCGGAATGATCATTGAAAAAAAATATGGTGGTTTAGAATTCTCAGCGACAGCTCATAGTGCTGTGATCATGAAGCTTGCAAGTCGATCCGTACCAGTCACGGTGACGGCAATGGTTCCGAACTCCCTAGGACCTGCTGAGCTTCTCACACACTTTGGAACAGAAGAGCAAAAAAATTACTATCTCCCAAGACTTGCTTCAGGTGAAGAGATTCCGTGTTTTGCACTCACTGAGCCCCGGGCAGGAAGTGATGCAGGTTCACTTGAGTCTAATGGCGAGGTTTTTAAAAAAGACGGTAAACTTTATATTCGTTTAAACTGGAATAAGCGTTGGATCACGCTTGCTAAAGTATCCACAGTGCTGGGTCTTGCGTTTGAACTTCGAGATCCTGAGCATCTCATCGGAGATCAAGACATTGTGGGCATCACTTGTGCTTTGATTCCATCAAATACCGAAGGCGTGATTTTAGAAGAACGCCATGATCCGCTCGGAGTGCCTTTTTACAATTGTCCCACTCACGGGCAGAATGTCGAAATTCCAATGGATTGGATCATTGGTGGAAAAGACAATGCCGGCAAAGGCTGGATGATGCTCATGGAGAGCTTGGGGGCTGGTCGAGGGATCTCGCTTCCTTCTCAAGCCGTGGGTGGCGCAAAAGTGATCTCTCGAGTCACGAGCGCTCACTCGACTGTCCGAAAGCAATTTGGACTCTCACTCAGTAAGCTAGAAGGACTAGAAGAGCCGCTTTCAAGAATTGCAGGAATGACCTACTTGATGGATGCCATGCGCCTCTACACTGTGGGAGCACTTGATCGTGGGATTAAACCTTCTGTGATCACTGCGATTGCAAAGTATCAAGCCACTGAGCTTTCTCGAAAAGTCGTGAATGACGGCATGGATATCATGGCAGGGTCTGGAATTAGTCGAGGCCCTCGAAATTTGATCGCTCCGATCTATCAAGCCATGCCAATTGGGATCACCGTAGAAGGTGCGAATATCCTCACTCGAACCTTAATCGTATTTGGACAGGGACTGCTGCGAGCGCATCCTTGGGCCTACCACGAGGTGGATGCGCTCGAATCGGGGAATTTGAAAAAATTCGATCAAGCGATTTGGGGGCATGCGGGGCATGTGATTCGTGCGTTGTTTCGTTCGATTCTCCTAAGTGTGACTCGAGGAAGACTTGCAAAGGTTCCGTTTCGAGGCAAGCTAAAGCGTTACGCGCAAAAACTCATGTGGACTTCAGCAAGCTTTGCTTTGTTTTCAGACATTGCGATGGTGAGCTTAGGAGCTGCATTAAAGAAAAAAGAAAAACTCACCGGTCGGTATGCTGATATTTTAGCCTGGATGTATATTTGCACCTCGGTGTTAAAGCGCTATCAAGTTGAGGGCCAGAAAAAAGAAGACCTTCCATTCGTAGAGTTTTCTCTTCAATACGGTTTAAATGAAATTCAAAAAGCATTTGATGGCATTTTGGCCAACTTAAAAGTGCCTGGGCTTGAGTGGGTGTTTGGAGGCGTGATTCGCCTTTGGTCACGACTTAACCCGATTGCTAGTGAGCCAAACGACGCGCTCACGCATAAAACGGCAAAAACGCTTGTTTCTTTGGGAGAAGCCAGAGAACGTCTTGCTCAAGGAATCTACTTACCACGATCCGAAAATGAGGCACTAGGCCGTTTAGAGCATGCATTTTTAATGGTGAAAAAAGCAGAGATGATTGAGAAGCGAATCAATCACCACGTGAAAAAAGGCGACCTTCCGAAAAAACGCGTGTTTAAGCTCATCGGCCCAGCGAAAGAGATGGGCATCATCAATGACGAAGAAGAGAAAATCTTAAAAGATGCGGCCTCTGCCAGGTGGAATATCTATCAAGTCGATTCATTCACGGAAGAGGCTTATCATGGCGTTGAGGCGTCGGATAATAAGGTCTTTCGAAAAGACTATGTGGGTCCTGGCGGTGATCCAATTCATTATCCCTACCCAAATAAAAAAGCCTCGTGATGAGTGATCAACCTATCTCAGCGTGATGATGGCCGTGACCTTGGTGCCAGCTACTTTTGCCTCAGAGTTTTTAGCGGCAATTTCTTCGGCAATTAAAGGATGGTTTTTTACTTGGTCTCGATGCCATTCAGCCCAGGCTCCTTCTGTGATCCAGGTTCCGTATTGGCCTCGATAATCAATCACATTGCCATCAAAAAGAAGATCTTGATGAAAGGCAACCCACTGATGTAAGTCAAGCGATTTACCCTCTTGGTCGGTCAGCGTGATACGAATGAGCGCAGGAGGGAAGTTGGAATGAGCAACTTGAGTCCTCTTGGGGCTGGGGATTTGATTTCTATCTCTGAGGCTTTGCATTGCTCCATTGATGCTTGTTAAGTTTAAATGGCGACTATCATCAAAAAGTTGAATCTTTTTCGCTTTTAGGCCGAAGGAACCTGCATTTGCTACAAGGATATCTCTTAAAGTATCTGGGTGGGTTTGAGTTTTAGGGGTCCACTCAGGGAAAAAATCATCATAGATTCGGTATGAAAGTGCGCTGTAGCTTGGTTTGTCGGACTCTCTCTGTGTTTTTCTTTCAAGTTTTAATTGATAGATCAATGCTGTCAGTACGGCTGGTGCCGAATCTGCAAAATCTTGTCGAATCGAGATTCGATGGTCATAGGCTGTCGTTTTAATTGGGCTATTAAAGTTAGGTTCAGGAGAGGTCCAGATCGGGGGATTTACGAAGTCTTGTTCAGAAAAAACCAAAAGTCCTAATTCCGGCATAAAAGCACGTGCGATGTAATGGCCGTTTCCTCGGATACGAAAGCGGTTAGGGAGCGTGATTTGCACCCACCCAAATGGAAGCAAAATGGCGCTGGACTGATAAAAATTCAAGGGGGATTGATCTTTAGAGGCATCTAAAGAATCAAGAAATAAAACACGAGCTCCTGGCATTGCAGCCAATTTTTTTCTACTTTTTTCAGCCAATTCGGCACGAAGTTCGTCAGCTGTTTTTTCAGAGTCTCTTCCTT
>CAYLWK010000131.1:0-4726 GCA_964387255.1 uncultured Oligoflexia bacterium | reverse complement strand
TAATTTTTTTGTGGTGTCTGTAACTCGAAACTCCTGGGCAATCTCTCGTGACGCAGCAGCAGAGGATTCCGCGCTCTTCTTCCAAAACCAAAGTGGAAATGAAATGCCAATGGAGTAGATTTTTGAATCTGCGGGTTCGCCTGAGATTCTTTGTTGATACTGAAGTTGAAAATCAGGAGCGAACTCCCACGAAGCTAGCGAGCTTTGATGCTGGGCCTCTTCTAGAAGAGATTCTTCTTTCTTTAGTATTGGGGATTTGTTTTTAAGCTGAGCCGTTAATGTAGATAAGTCCCTTTCAAGTGCTTTGGATATAAAGGAAGGAGTTGAAAGTTCAAGACCAGACAAGAATAGGTCTTGAAATTGAGAATCATTTACAACCGCTTTTAAGCCTTCTTGCAATCCTTCTTCCTCTTGTTTGAGGCGAATGAGGTCGAGTTCTAGCTGGGTAAGCTCAAAGTGGGCCTTCATGGAGTCTGCTTGAGGAGATTTGCCTGCTGCGTATTTTTTCTCAGCTACGCGAGCAAACTCCTTTACAGCTTGCATATTGGCTTCAGTGAGTTGAATGATCTTTTGAGTTGAGTAAAGGGCGTAGTAGAGAGATGAAACTTGAGCTCGAACTCTCATTCTTTCTCCATCAAGGTCAGCTTTATAGGTTTCTGCTCTACTGCTTTGGGCATTCGCTTGCAGAAAGTACTTCACGGGAAATCGAATTTTTTGACTAATTGTTCCGTATTGGGTGTTCATTCCACGTCGAAGCGTGCTCACTCCAATCATAGGATCATCAAGTGTCGCCTTTGATGTGACGAGTGATTTTTCAGCTTCAAAGCTATGTCGAAATGAAGCAATACTTGCATTCTTTTCATACGCTATACTTAGGACTTGTGACAAGGTCGGCGGCTTCTGAGTACTTGTCCCGTCTTGAGCGAAGCTATTTATTGTTAAACTGATCCCGGAAATAAAAGCCCCAAATAGGACAAAGCGGGTATTCATAAATTTTCCTCCAAGAGAATGTTGCTCTTAGATAGAGCAATGTCGCAGTGAGATCATTTAGAAGATCTCAAATACGTTAAACGAAATTCTTGAAGGTAACTAGGGAATGAGTAGTTTTTGGTAATAGATGTAAATGGGGACTCTGGATGTATGAGGGTCTGAGTTCACCCGTGCAACCAGTTTTGATCGATTATTATCGAGAGAAAGTTGATTGAAAGTGCTTGTAGTTGCGAGGAGACCATCGCCAACCTTGTTTCCAGACTCATTTTGATATGTAAATGACTTAACCTTAAACTTAGCGTCAAACGCGCATTGGCTTAAACAAGCGCGATTCTCAGAGTGGCAAGGTGTCTCAGTTCCTTTATCCAAAGATTCATCACAACAATCATGGTTTGTTGCCTGAGCATCCTGAGATTTTGAAATTTGAGATGGAACCACTCCATGGCACTCACCGCCGCAAGGGCCAGCCATGACCTGGCTACTGAAAAGAGCGAGAGTTGTAAGGATGGAAATCACCAGTCTCATACTTATAATCCTAATATACCCCTCAGGGGTATGTCAACAGTCTTCTTTGTACTTCTCGGTTATTTATTAGCTTTCTTGAGTAAATTCTTGATTTCACTAAGCATTTCATCTGTTTCTGAGCGACTCTTACTATTGATAGCGCGATAAACGCAGTGGTTGAGGTGTTCCTCAATGACGTTCGTCTCCACAGCCGAAAGCGCTGCCTTGATCGCCTTAATTTGGGTCACAATATCAATGCAATACCGGTGGTCCTCAATCATCTTGGAGAGTCCTTTTACCTGGCCCTCTATTCGATTTAAGCGATGAAGTTGGTTTGAATGTTCGGCACCCTGTTTGGCTTTAGGCATGTATGCATTGCCTCTCTTCTACGATGAGATGTTTAAACTGGAATTTACTTTCAAGCTTCTTTCTAAATCGTTCAGTACCATGCTTTTCATCACAAAAGACCACGAGTTCACAAGCTAGCGCGTTCGGCGCTATTCTCCAGATATGCAAATCACTTACTTCCACACCCATCTTTTCAATGCCGACGACTGTGATATGTCCCATGCCCATTATATACCCCCATTGGGTATATAAAATCAAGTTAAAGAATTTTTAGTTTGACTCCGTACCATAGTACGGAAGGTATATTAGTTCTTATGAGAGAGAATGTATTAACTATTGGACAGTTGGCAAAACAAGCGGAAGTTGGAGTTGAAACAGTCAGGTTCTATGAACGAAAAGGACTCATTAAGAAGCCCGCTAAATCCTCTGGTTTCAGAAAGTACACATTCGAAACGGTGAAGAGGATTAAATTCATTAAGCGAGCCCAGGAACTGGGTTTTACGTTAAAAGAGGTCGCAAGCTTACTTGATCTACGCTTGGGAGCCAAATCAACTTGTGGAGATGTCCAACAAAAGGCCGAGTCTAAGATCCTTGAAGTGAATCAAAAGATCCAAGATTTAAAAAGAATAAAACGGTCTCTACAGAACCTAGCTAAAGCTTGTAAAAATAAGTCGGCTTCAGTGAGCGAATGTCCCATTCTGGACTCTTTTGAAACAGGAGTTAGAAACTGACAATGGCAAAGGTGGAGTTCATTTATGACCGGGATTGCCCAAATATCAAAAGTACAAGATCCAATCTCCTTTTGGCGTTTTCTCGTCTAAAAATTCCAGCGAACTGGATCGAATGGGAAAGAAATTCCGAAGAATCACCTGACTACGCACGCAAGTATGGTTCGCCGACAATCCTAGTTAATGGCCAGGATTTAGCCAACATTCAACCTAACGACTCCAACAATTGTCGACTCTACAATGGATCGGGAACACCATCGGTTGATTTGCTTGTCAATGTCTTGAAAAATCAGAGCACTTCAGGAAAGAGAGCTGGCATACTTGGTGCTTTTTCTATTGGACCAGGAGTCGGAGCTGCCATTTTAGCAAAGGCTTCATGTCCACTATGTTACCCAGCAATTGCAGGTTTTCTTACGTCTATCGGTGCTGGATTTTTGTTTGAAGGTACTTACTTTTTAATCTTGATGTCTATTTTCTTTGCGTTCGCATTGTTTGGATTATTTCATAGGGCCAAATCTCGGCGTGGCTACTACCCGTTCTTTCTTGGCTTTATAGGTGTAACTTTGGCTTCGTCCGGAAAATATTTCGAATCTGACATCATATTTTATTTTGGTATTGGAGCATTGCTGGTGGCATCGGTCTGGAATTTAATTCCTGCCAAATCAACCTGTTCAGCATGCGTAATAGAAGCACAAAACCGGGAGTGATACGATATGATTGGAATCGTTTTCGTCCGAATAGGAAGAGATCCCATTTCCATAGCTCTGCAGCTTAGATTTTTAGCCCACTATGAAAAGGCTAGTTGATTCTAGTTTCTCTTCACTAAATGAAAGGGGACAGCTAATAAATTAAAATACAAAAGGCTCCATAAGAGTGTCATCAAGCGAAAGTCGTATTCTCCAATTTTTTTACATGGTTGTGAAGCTGCCCCGATTCCAAGACAATCAGTGAAAATAAAAATATTTTCCATTCCAATTTAGTGATGGCGACAATGATTCCCTTAAAGTCAATCAAATGTAGATATCTATTTACAGCCCCCTTGTGAAACTTCAAAAAAAAGCTAAGGTTGGTCTAACTGTGCTGTGTGCTAAGTTTATTTGCATCTCCTTTTACAAAACTTGAGATGATTATAGTTCCAACTCCCATTACAATTGCGACGTCGGCGATATTAAAAGCAGGATAGTGCCACTGAGATTGATAGTGAAAATCAAGCCAATCAACAACAAAACCCAGTCGGATCCGATCAATGTAATTGCCAAGAGCTCCTCCGCAAATAGCCGATAAAGCTATGATTGACACCTTCTCTTCATTCTGTGTTTGCCGCAAAATAAGTAGAATAATGAGAACAGCAAGAGGAGGCACTGAAAAGAAAAAGATTGCGTGGAAATGGTCTGGCAAGTCACGCAAAAGCCCAAAAGCTGCCCCTGGATTACGGACATAAGTGATGTCAAAAAAGTTGGGTACTACTGAATAAGACTCTCCCAAATCAAATTCACTATGAACGTATCTCTTAATAAGTTGATCTAATATAATGACAACAAAGCTGACGCTCAAAAAAAGCAAATATTTGGTTTTGTTTGGTAATAATTTTATATTCAAAACTTTCTTTTTCCCTCGCTGGCTTTAAACTACAGTTGACGGATGTATAAAATAATCTTCGACATTTCCGTTTTCTTCAAAGAATCCTTGAACGCTGGCATCGCTGTTTTTATGGGTGTGCCTCCTTCTGAAATCGTCCAAAATAAATATCCATCGGTAGCCATGTGCATTTTAGTAAAGCGTGTTAAGTCAATGGGTGAAGGGGTTAAGTTCTTTCCTGCAGGCCCATCTCCTCTCCCAGAGGCTCCATGACAAGCCATACAACTTGTCTGGTAAAGTTTCTTTCCTTGCTTTAGTATTTCAGGGGTTGAAGTCAAAGAGACTTTCATTTTTGAATACTTATCAGGAATCCCATTTCGCATCACATAGTGGTGCCTCACCATAGACATACTTTTATTCCACCCTCTCCAGCTTTTACCTTTTCTTTCTTCTTTCCAGTTATTGTACATTGGGCAGTCATCTTGATAGTTCCCCTGGTAGGGACATGCCAATGTCATCGCAGAGTAAAAAAATGACGAAGTGAATATCAAAGTGATAAATAATTGTTTCATATAAAA
>CAYLWK010000130.1:0-6751 GCA_964387255.1 uncultured Oligoflexia bacterium | reverse complement strand
CCGATGGAGGGATGTTTTCTCATCTCTGCCCATTGTTCTTCACTTAAATCGTCTTCGGAGTTCACTACTTCTGAAGAAAGTTGTGTGCAGCCGATGTCGTGTAAAAACCCACCCAGTCCTACAATCTCCAACATTCGTTTATTGAACTGCCCCGTTGCTTTGGCAATGAACATGCTAAAAGTGGCGGTAGCAATTGCATGATAGTAAAGGTAATCGCCATGAGAAACTAATCGAAGAATCAATGTGAGTGACTTAGGGTTCTCAAACATGAGTTTCACGTAGTTCTGCACAACCTGCATGGTGTTTTTCGCTGTTTCCTCGGGCACTTGCACTTGGGTAAAGATCTCTGTCATGTTTTGTTCAGTCATGTTGAGGAGCGTTGCAATTTTCTTTTCTTGAGGTGTGTTGGGATCTTGAAAGATTTGATTTGCTGTTTTTGAAATAAAAGCTTTATAGGCCTTTAGGTCCGTAGGTTTTATGTAAAGGTGTTGCACCCCTTTATGGATATAGTGAGCTAGTCGTTTATAATCTAACCCTGTCGTGCGAGAAAAGACGTGTGCAAAGTTATCATCAGACAGCATCAGAAAGACATCGAATGTGATGTCACGCGTGGCATTGCGAAACGTGCGAATTTCCACAGGTATGTACTTCTGATCCGAGCCCACGTTGACCCTCCCCTTCAGACAGCCTATCGGTTCAAGGCTGAGATTTCGTTAAGGTTTCTAATGGTGCAGCGGATCATTTTTTATGGAAAAGATGGTGTGGAATCAGGAATTTTTAAAGTAGAAGCGAAATTTGCCGATGGGTAAAATGAAACTGGAATGAAAGCTTCAATTTGAGCAAGGAGGCGTGAATTGATGCATTGGTCAAAGGAGTGGTCAAATGAAACTCAATCATTCGATCCTGATTGCATCACAACTCACCAAACAACGCATTTTCACGCGGATGGTAGTTCTCTTTTTTGTTCTTCTGCCCCTGAATGATCTCAACGCTCAAACAGATTCTGTGAATCAAGCCGGTGGAGCATTATTTCCATCTCAAACGATGCAACGTCAAGAATTCATCGTTTATGGAGTCTATTCGTCACTCAACATGGGAAATCCTGGAGAAAAGACTTACAAGGACTTTTATATCAACATGGGGGCCCAAAACGGACTTCAAGTGGGTGAAAAAGTAAAAGTCTATCGTCGAATGTCGACCTATGACTTAGTAAGTAAGAAGCTTCAAAAAGATGTGACCTTTCCCATCGCTGAACTCAAACTGATTCACGTGGAATCGAACATCGCCATTGGGAGACTAGACCAAATGGGAGATCGCAAAACGACGCCTGTCATGATACCCCACAGCATTATGATTGGGGACCTCGTTCACCCACTTTAATTTCTCAATTCTTGATTATTTTTATCCATAGATATCTTGGCTCTTTGTGCTTATGATCAAGGCACTCGGTAAGAAGGATCGCCCTGCCAGCAGCGTGGTGGGTAGCCAACGAACTGAGGGGTGAAACAGTGATGAATGGAGCACGAGGAAGCAACGTTGACTCAGGGTGGTGACCTTAAAAAAACCCTCGTTAACCTTGACTTCACTCGGGTAACATTAGAAATAAATCATTACACAAAAACGTGATCGATTCATTCTGGAAATAGGTTTAGAATAGTGGAAATCGAAACGAATCAGAGCGTACAAATGTTTGGAGGACGGAATAATGCGTAAAAGTGGAATTTTAGTGAGAAGTGTTGGCGTGATGGTCATGACAATTGCACTCATGGGCGCCATTGGTTGTGGCAAGAAGAAAGGCGACACTTCAAATACCCCAGATGCAGCTAATGCAGATCAAAATTTTTCTGGAGACTCAGATAGCGGCTCAGCCGGGGGCTTACAAACTGTAAACTTTCCCTATGATGCCTATCGCTTAACTCCGGAAGCAAAACAAAATCTTGCGCGAAATGCTGAGATTTTGAAAGATCGACCGCGATTAAATGTTCAAATCGAAGGCCATTGTGATGAGCGAGGAAGTATTCAGTACAATATTGCACTCGGTGAAAAAAGGGCAAAAGCTACAAAGAAATACCTCGTAGACCAAGGTGTGAATGCAGATCGACTCACAACGATCAGCTTTGGAGAGGAACGTCCGATTGCAACAGGTAGTAATGAAGAGGCTTGGGCAAGAAATCGTAGGGCTAACTTTGTCATCACGTCCAATTAATTTCTCAAGTAAATCTAAACTGTCATTTTTTGGCCGGGTCAATGATTGGAAGACCCGGCCAGAAAAAGTAGCCCTTCCTATTTTTTGTTTTTTAATTCTCTCTTCATTTCTTCAAAGCTGTGCCCTTACAGCAACCCGCCCTGTTCAAGAAATGTCCAATACTGCAGCGGCCATTCGAGCGGCGAAACAAGTACGGGCAGACACGCTTGCTCCTGAGTTGTTCAGAGTCTCAAAAGAATGGTTTTATAAAGCGCGTAACGAATATCGATTGAAAAATTTCAAAGAAGCTAAGATCTACGCTGAACGTGCCCGGCTAAAAGCTGAAAAAGCAGAATTTCAAGCAATTTCAAATGGCGGTCAGCGGAATGCTGAACTCAATCAAGAAATAGATCCTTTTGATCAGGTACCGTTGGAAAATCCTGATAGCTTTGGAGACGAAGCTGACAATCAGTTAGGAGTTCCTGATTCTGTGACTTACGAGTCAGCGGTGGAGCAGCGCCAGGCTGAGGCAGACGCAAGGGCACGGCAGCAAGCCCAGCAAAACCTTTCTGGTTCAGGCAGTCCTCCCCCCTCGCAAACTCCCTAGAATCGTTGTATAACTAAAGGCGATGAACCGGTTTTTTTACCTGTGTGTTGGAGCATTCTTACTTTCTCTTCCTCTGATGAGCGGGTGTTTAAAAACTCGATCTCAGCTTAAAAAAGATAGTGATGATCAAACCTATCCAAATCCCATTCAAAAAGTGGAACCTGAGGGAGGCTATGCCTTTGAAGAAATGCGCCAAGAGCTCACTCGCTTGACGGGTCGAATTGAGGACATTGAGCGCACTCAACGCGAACAGCGTGATCAGCTTCAAACAGTCAATGAAGAAACGCTTGAAAATCTAGAGGACCGTATCGATGGGGTTGAGTTTAATCAAACTCGCATCTTAGAGGCGATTGAAAACCTTCAAGGCTCTTTCGCAACAGGTGATCCAATTGGGCTACTCCAAAAAGCTCGAACACTCATTAAAAAGAAAAAACTTGATGATGCGGTCAACACGTTAGGGCTTTATCTCAAAGCAAAAAAAGCAAAACACAAGGAAGAGGCGCTTTATCTTCGTGGCAAAGCTTACTATCAACTAAAAAAGTATAAAAAAGCAATTGTGGACCTTTCGCAATTTCCTGAAAAATACAATCGTTCAAAGTACATGCCTCGAGCATTGTATCGAATAGGACTGTCATTTGATGCGTTGGGGATGAAAAAAGACGCTCAAGCGTTTTATCAAGAACTCGTCGATCGCTACCCAAAATCTACTCAGGCCAAGAGGGCCCGGAAAAAGCTTTTAAAATCCAAAAAAGCCTCTTAAGAGTGCCTCCCATCAAGTGAAAACAAAGCTTGAAACTAAAGATCCGGTTGAATTCTCCTAAGAAACCTGCAAAAAGCATGGAAGCAGCGCTTCATGATTGTAGGGTTGAGCTAAATAAATTAAGGATACAATTGTGAAATCTTTAACATTAGGCATTGAAACCTCGTGTGACGAATGTAGCGTCTCTGTAGTTGAGCGGCTGGAATCCCATGCAAATCCTCTTCCTACTTGGAGAGTCAAGAGTCTTTCGACTCATTCTCAGATTAAGGTTCACGCTGAGTATGGCGGAGTGGTTCCAGAAATTGCGTCTCGTAATCACTTAGAATCAATTAACCTGATGATAGAATCTGCATTGAACCAAGCAGAGGTCACCTGGGAAGAAATTGAAAGCATCGCAGTTACCAATCGTCCGGGACTCGTCGGTGCACTTTTAGTGGGTGTGAGTGCCGCAAAAACAATTGCCTTTGCCTTAAAAAAACCACTGATCCCCGTTCATCATTTAGAAGGTCACGCATTGAGTCTTTTTCTTGACCCTTCCGATAAAATTCAATCCCTTCAGTTTCCACTGCTCTTAGCAGTAGTCTCTGGAGGTCACACGAATCTTTACTTCCTTGAAAAACCTCCCTTGGAATGGAGGAAAGATGAGCTATCTCAGTCTTTGATTGCTCACTCGTTAGATGATGCAGCGGGTGAGGCATTTGATAAAACCGCAAAGATTTTAGGATTCCCCTATCCCGGTGGAAAATGGATCGATGAACAAGCTAAGTTGGGTAACCCAAACGCTTTTTCTCTTCCAAGAGCTCTTCCCGATAAAAAGATTTTAAATTTCTCCTTCAGTGGCCTTAAAACCGCGGTTCTAAACCAAGCTCGAAAACTCGAGTCGTCCTCAACACTGAATAATCACTTAGCTGATCTCTGTGCATCCACTCAAGAAGCTATCATCGATCACCTCACTCAAAAAATTTTCCTTGCTTATAAAAAGATGAACGCGAAATCTCTAGCGATCGTAGGAGGCGTGTCTGCTAACAGTCGTTTACGCGAACGTCTTCATGAAAAATCGATTCCTTGTTATTTTCCAGAGATGCGCTACTGCACTGACAATGGAGCGATGATTGCGGCAGCAGGAAGCTTAAGGTTTCAACAAGGTTACTTTTTAAACGGAAATCCACTATTACAACTTAATGCTATCGCCCATCCGACTGAGTAATAAGGCATTCATCAATGATGGGAGTTTGATCATAAATGAATTCTAGGAAACAACTAAAACGAAAATCATTTGGACAACATTTTCTGACGGATGCATCTGTCATTGAAAAAATCATCGACTCTCTTTCAAGCACTGCCAAGCGACTTGAATCAACTTCTCTCATCGAGATTGGCCCAGGAAAAGGAGCACTCACTCATCGTCTTTTAGAAAAGCAAGTCCCGCAGATAGAGCCACTGACATTGATCGAAAAAGATCGCGAACTTTGCGACTATTGGCGCCAGGTTCAAAAAAACACAAACCTAGATTTTCAAATCATTGAAGCAGATTTTTTGGAGCTTTCAGCCGAGCATTGGCACTCTCAAATTCAAGACGATGGTAAAAATCGACTCATTCTTTCTAATTTGCCGTATTCTGCTTCAATTGCTATCTTAAATCGCCTCACTACCTGGAGAGACTCGATTAGTGAAATGATATTAATGTTTCAAGATGAGGTCTCTCAGAGAATTGCCTTTGAGCTGGGCCATCGTTCTACTGGGTCTTTGACAGTTTGGACTCAAAATTTTTGGAATATAGAGTATTTATATAAGGTGAAGCCTCAAGCCTTTCGTCCACCGCCTAAAGTAGATTCCTCAGTAGTTCACTTTCAAAAAAGAGATTACCCCATCATTTCGAATACAAATGAAAAGAGTGCTTTATTTGAAGACCTTTTAAAAGTAAGTTTTAAACATCCTAGGAAAATGATTCGCTCTAATCTAAAACAACTTCAAAATGAAGCGGCGATATTTGATCAGTGTGAGGTTGATCCAACGCTGAGACCTCAGCACCTTACTTGGCAAGATTGGCAATCGCTTTGGGATGCATTTTTAAAAATAAGAAATGTCACTGCGCAAGCATGAACCAGAGTTAGGCAATTAAAGGAATGAAAAAATGATACGGAAAATATTTACACACTTTAAACAAAATTTTCTCACCGGAATCTTTGTAATTATCCCCATTGCAGTGGTGATTTGGCTAACACGTTTTTTACTTCGTTTGATTTGGAGTGTTCACGACTCTCTTCCTCGAGACTTGCAGATTCTGAGTGCAGAGACCACTCATGGATCCTATTTCATTGAGCTTCTTTTGTTTGCGTTGGTTGCATTTTTATTCATCTTTCTCATTGCAACGTTGGGATGGGGATCAAAACTGTACATAGGTCAAAAGGGCTTAGGACTTTTAAAGCACCTCGTGGAAAAAATTCCCTTCCTGGGAACAGTCTACAGTGCTTTGGATCAACTTTTTAAAACACTTGGTGCCGGCACGAGTAGCCAGTTTCATCGAGTCGTGATGATCGAGTATCCTCGCAAAGGCATTCACGTCCTTGCGTTTGTGACTGGAAAAGTAGAGGGAGAACGATTTCCTAAAAATCATCTCAACCTTTTCGTTCCGACGGTTCCAAACCCCACATCTGGCTTTCATTTGATGATGCCTGAAAATGAAGTAAAGGACTCAGGATTAAGTGTGGAAGAGGCCTTTCGAGTGATTCTTTCTTTAGGGATTGCACAATCTCCGCCTAAGGAGCGATGATTAGAGTCATGGCTGGTGAGAAACTGATTGCATCAAATCCGAAAGCAAAATCAAATTACTTTATTGAGGGTGTGATTGAAGCTGGCATTGCGCTGACTGGAACGGAAATAAAAAGCCTTCGAATTGCAACACCGAACATCAAAGAATCCTATGTCGATATTCGATCGGATCCAAAGGGGCAGTTTCAGGCCTTCTGGGTTCAGGCAACAATTCCTGAGTATCCTAATGGGAACCGTTGGAACCATGAACCAACGCGCGAACGCAGACTTCTGATGCATCGACGTGAAATCGATCGACTTTATGGACAGGTTAATCAAAAAGGCAAGACCTTGATTGCCCTTCGTCTCTACCTTAAAAATGGCAAAGCCAAGCTAGAAGTTGGACTCGGCAAGGGCAAAAAGAAACATGATAAACGAGAGACTATTA
>CAYLWK010000129.1:0-10369 GCA_964387255.1 uncultured Oligoflexia bacterium | reverse complement strand
TTTTACTTTAATATTCAAAACAACTAAAATCATCAAAACACCTATGTGAGTTGCCCATTGAGCAAATCGCTTCTTCCACTGCTTGGGAAAAGGCAAGAGCTGAAAAATCACACTGAAAGTACCCGGAACAATAATACAAAAAGCCGCTCCAAAAATTTTAAATGCTCTTTTAGTTTGATTCAGTAATTTAATCATTTTTTCCTCTCTGAAAAAAATAAGATGAATGCGGTAAAATTTCACTAAAACTCTTATTTTAAAAAGGGAAAGTAAACGTACTTTCTTCTTTTCAACTCTTGATGCAAGTAAATTTGCATTAAACGACGAATCATTCTAGCTGACTTTTCAATCTCATTTTTTTGATTAGCTAATTCAAGAGGGTAACGGGAGGGATCAATAGGATCCCAGAAGCGTATTTTCCACTTTGCTGGTAAAGGGATTAAATTCAAAGGAATGGGAATACGAATATCTTTCATAAACCGACTCAGATCGATATTTCCAAGATTCAAATGACTTTCCTCAGCTCCAACAATCGTGCATGGAACAATCGGTGCCTTGTTCATAATAGCTAGTCTTAAAAAACCAGTCCTGAATTTTTGGAGGTGATAAGCCTTCGTGCTGGACTTAAAATTGCCCCGTTCCCCTTCTGGAAAGAGAACAAGAAGTTTATTTTGCTTTAAACAATTGTGGCCAGTTTCTAAACTTGCTTTTCGAAGCCCAAATGATTCTGAAAGCCTTCCTCTCATCGGAGAAAAGTCGAAGTAAGCACGATGCGCAAGGGTTACCGGAGGTCTTTTTGTTTTTGTTCGAAGCACATGAGCTAAAACAACCTGATCAAACCCCGCTACTCCGGAGTGATTTGGAGCAATGATCACTGGGCCTGACTTAGGTATATTTTTCACACCCGTTGTCTGCACACGAAAATAAATCTTCAACACGCGAGCGACTTGTTTCCATACCCACTCCATTTCTCGAGTGTGCAAAAGCTCGACAATATCTTCCTTCATACCTCTAGCAGTGTAGCGAAAAGATTCAATTTTGAAACTAGAATAACCTTTTGAGAAAATTGCCTTAAATTAACTAGACACACTCCTCACAAGAGCCTATTTTCATCGACATGACAGATTTTGATTATCAAGGTATTCCTGTCGGATACTATGATGAGATTCTACATTCTGGTGGAAACATTCGAAAAAGCTGGCATCTTCAAAAATTTGAACGTGTGCTAGAAGCACTTCCCGAACGACCCCATCAAACATTATTAGATATCGGCTGTTTTGCAGGGACTTTTTTAAGCCTGGTCCCAAAATCGAGATTTGAAACGCAATTAGGCGTAGATATTCTGCCAAACCAAATAGAGTACGCCAATCGAGTTCATGGCACCGCTTTTAGGAAATTTAGAACTATTAAAAATGTTGAAACATTTGATAATATCAATGAAAGCTTTGACTGTATTACCTTAATCGAAGTTATCGAACATCTTGATTCAAAAGAAATTCATGATTTATTTGAAAACATCACACGACTACTTCGACCAGGAGGCACTTTAGTTTTTTCAACACCCAACTATTTAAGCTCCTGGCCCATCCTAGAAATCATTTTGAATTACCTCTCTGATATTTCCTATGAAGAGCAACACATCACGAAATTTCATTATTTTAATTTGTTTTCTAAACTTAGAAAAATCTATCCCAAGCTATGGCAGCAATTTGAAAAGCCTGTCAAAACGACTTCCCATTTTATATCTCCCTTTATTTCTGTACTGATTGGAGTAGAAAACGCCACGCGGTTATCACAATACCTTCCACATAATCGCTGGAGGTTTCCTTTCGGAAATCTCATTATGGTTCGTTTGACGAAGTGTCAGTAAAATACTGATCTAGCTTTTCTTTAATAGACTTCATCAGTAACTGAAATTCTTTTTCTCTTTCTTCAGGGAATGGACTTGATGGAGATTTATGAGGCCAGGAAACCCATTGCTTCTCACCTAACTCCTCTGGAAGAGGTTGGTCTTTCACTAAACTCACCACAACATCGACCGAATCTGGATCAATTTCATCTATCCCCTTAGACCAATGCTTTGAGAAATCAGCACCTAGAGCTCGAATGACCTTTGCTGCACCGGGGTGAATTTGAGATCCATACTGCCCACAGCTTTGATAGTCCCCGCGGTCAGGAAAATAATGACGCGCAACGGCTTCAGCAATCTGACTGCGTATCGAATTAGCAATGCACATAAAGAGAATTCTTGGCTTTGACATACCGCCTCAATAAAACGAAGCCCCAGCAAAGTAAAGATTTTTAGTTGATAAGTCGAATCCTATATAGAGTAGGAATATTCTGGCTATGGATTCTCTTAGAAAAAAAACGCCTTCATTTGATCAAGGTGCTCAGACTCAATCTGATGCGTCAATTTCATCATCTGAAGAGTTTAATATCTATTTTCAGTCAGTCCAAACAAAGCTTATCGAGACACTGAAAGGAGCTCTACATCACTCGTGTATTGACCTGCCGAGTCGCGACTCAATCAAAGAACTTCTAAATTCTCCTCTGAACTATGAATTGTTTAGAAAAATGATTCCAATAAAAACAAAGGACGATATTTTTTCCAATCAAACTCAAATCACAAAAGCTCTTTCACGACTGCAGCAAAATCCAGTTACGATCATTCCATCTGCTGGATCCTCGAAAGGAAAGCTCTGCTTTCGCATTCCAAACCCTGAGTTTGAGAAAAAACAGTTCCTTTCTATTGCAGAAAACCTGCAAACAGC
The DNA here is from genome assembly GCA_964387255.1 of uncultured Oligoflexia bacterium. Classification (GTDB taxonomy): domain Bacteria; phylum Bdellovibrionota; class UBA1018; order UBA1018; family CAUJDS01; genus CAYLWK01. The sequence continues at coordinate 7,601 of CAYLWK010000129.1, read as the reverse complement.
ATGGAATATTGATCTTAATAAAACCTTTTTTATTAATGCCTACCCAATGGGGGTTCATATTCCTCCTCTCTTCAATTCAATGGAATGCAGCGCTCGACCGGAAATTGTCTCTGAAGCTTTTCAGATGGTAGGCACTTTGTTTGAATCAGTTGTTTTGATTGCCCAGCCGCATCTTCTTAAGTATCTTATAGACTTCAAGTTGATAGACTCCTCAATAGCCGATCGTCTCTATATTCTATCAGGTGGCACACAACTTCATCCTAATTTCTCTTCTTACCTATCCCATCACCTTGGATTAACCCAAGATACATTCAGTCATCGCATTGTCTCTCTTTTTGGTGCAGCAGAAGTCGGTCTCGGTATTGGAACTGGTACAATTCAAGAATCTGGAGGAAATGGGATCAAAGAAATTGTTTTTAGATCAAATTCTGAAGCCTACTTTCTAGAGTGTATTGACCAAAAACTTATCGTGACATGCCTGGATCCATACAAAAAAATTCCGATTATTCGCTATGCAACCGGTGATTTTATCGAACCCAGTACAAAGAACTCAGCTTTCTCCTTTAAAATTCTAGGTAAAAATAACCTTGATAAATCATTTCTACTCAATTCCCTCTCCAATAATTTATTCAAACACCCAGATCAATTCTCTTTGCTAACTGGCGCCATGGAACTCAGTGAAAATACCCTGTATCTGCAAAAATATCCTGACAAACTAGTCAATACTAGTTCTCTCTTGGAAATCATTAAAAAATATTTTCCTATCTTTGAGATGACTCAACTCGAAATAGTAAATCAGCTTCCCAAGCAAAAAACATACCCTTTGGACTTTCAAAGAAAGATGATCTTAAATGGGTAAGTCAAAGTTCATTGAGCCGACACTTATCGAACAACACTATAGTACCAGAATTTACAAAGGATACCTCTATTATCTCAAGAATAAGTTTGGAACTGAGAAATCCAAAAACATTGTTTCCAAAACTGGACTAGACTGGGACTATCTAAATCAGGATGGAAATTGGGTATCTGAAACCTTTGCAGAAAAATTTTACGATACTCTAAAAAAAGAAGATTTAGACAAAGACTTTTCCTATCAATCTGCACTTCTTTCTATGCAAAAAGATATTAGTGGACCTTTGCAATTCCTAGCAAAGACTCTTTTGAGTCCTGCTAAAGTATATAAACAGGTATTATTCTTTGCGAGAAAACTGAATAAAATTGATCATATTGAACTAATTGAGCTAACTGATTCGACCATGAAAATAAAATTTTCTCCTCGCCGTCAAACAAAACATATTGATGTGATACTCGACAACTGGAGAGGCACACTAGAAACGGTTCCAACTCTGTTTGGATTAAGAACCTCGGAAGTTAAGCTCCAAGAACTCAGACCAAGAGAGTATATTTATCATGTTCAATGGAAAAATAATGCATTTTTACCAAAAATTGAATCGTTTCAAGCCGTTTTAGGCTTTCTATCAATTCTTTCTATCTTAAATTTATTATCAAAGCATATTTTTGCACGATTTCTGCAAATGCCTGCTAGTCCTGAGACAATGAGTATCCTTTTAGTTGTTTCCTTTATTTTGATTAATCAAATGAAGATAACATTTTCTCAAAAAGAAAATGGTTTAGTTAAAAGCTCTCTTGAAAGCGTTATTCAAGAGAATGAATCTAGGTATGCGGAACTATTAGAAAGTAAGATAAAACTTGATAGAAGGTATAAAGAAGCAAACCTTCTAATGACAGTCATAAAAAGAATCTCTTCCTCGAAAGGTTCTAAACAAGTCCTGCACAATACAATTCAGGAAGTTCACGAGACACTGAGCTATGATCGAGTTCTATTTCTAAGTTATAATGAACAAAAATATAGTTTAGACTACTACGACTCTCGTGGATTTACCTCCAATGAACTCGAACTTATCTCGAAGTATTCTATTGATCTAAATGAAACCACTGACGAAGATTTTCATTTAGGAAACTCTTTTAAAAGTTCTGATAATTTTCTGATTCCAGTAACTGAAAATTATCTAGAAACTCTATCAGAACAGGGTAAGAAAATGATTCAGGTAACTAAATCGAAATCATTTCTTGCATGCCCGGTGAGTGGAAAATCTCATAAATACGGAATCCTGTTAGTAGACTACATCAAAGAAAACAAGATACTAAATCAAGATGATCTTCATATTGTTCAAAATTTATCAAATCAGATTGGTCTTGCACTTGATCACTCACATCAGCTTGAAAATGAGATTAATCTAAGAACCCAGTTTCAGCGCTATGTTCCTCCTCAAGTCATAGAGACCCTTTTAGGACAAAAGGTAACCCATCTTGATACTGGAAAACGGCAAGAGGTGACTATTCTCTTTTCGGATTTGAGAGAGTTTACAAAAATGTCGAGTAAAATTGATCCAGCAATTTTGGTTAAGACGATTAACCACTATTTTAAGGAAATGACTGACCTAGTCTACAAATATGGAGGGATTGTAGACAAATTCATGGGAGACGGGCTGTTAGCAATTTTCAATGCGTTTGATGATTGCCCTGAACACCAGCTAAAAGCCTCTCATGCCGCATTTGAAATGCAACTGCGAATAGGAGACATCAATTCCTACATTAAAAATGTTATTAAAACTAATGCACTCTCTAACTTAGATGTAGGAATAGGACTTCACTGTGGTGAGGTGATTCTTGGAAATATTGGCTCCAAAAATAAAGTGGAATTTACAGCCATGGGGGACTCAGTAAATTTAGCCTCTAGACTTGTGGGAATAAGTAAACAACACGGAAAATCTTCTATCGTAGCTTCCAACAGAGTAAAACAAGCGATTGACTCAGTATTTACACTTGAGCCAATTGGCTACTATCAACTCAAAGGATATTCAGAAAAAAAAGAGCTCTTTTTAATCACTGACAGAAAATCGAACCATAAAGAAGACACTCTACGTGCAGCATGAGGCAGTTAAAATTAAAAAATCATACAGAATTTAAACTCAAGGAAAGAAGAAAGTTAAAACGTCACTCGGTTTATTCTTCTGACCAAATGCATGTAACAATCATTACAAATCAAGATCAGAAAATTGAAGGTAAACTATTTGATATTAGTAGCTCCGGTGCCAAAATTGTCCTCCAAGGAAAGGATCTAAATCTCGAAAATCCAAATTCATTAATTGACAGGTTCATAGTTTCGAAAGGGAAAGTCAAAATTGCAGAATATGAAAATATTCGGTTGGCAAACCAGTACAAAAATGGCGAAAATACTTTTCTAGGGCTAGATTTTTCAACCAGTCATCTAAGTCAAGCTAAGAGTGAAAGAAGAAATCCAAGAATTCCTACTCATGCTTTAGCTCGCCCTATCGCCCTAGTGTCTTTACCCTATAAGTATGAAACTTATCTGCACTTTGAAATTGAGAATGTTTCATTGACTGGTATGACATTTAAAACAGGTGACTCTGATGCTTTTATTCTAAGAGGCACATTACTTCAAAATATAGAAGTACACTTTCCGTCAGTGGGAAGCATCAAGGTTAAGTGCGTTGTGAAACATCATTACCTTGATGCCAGTGGTCGAGTTCAGAAAATAGGTCTTGAGTTTACTGGAAAAAATAAGAAGTTTAGAAAATATTTTGTAAAGTATGTACTGGCTTTCTCAAAGTCTTTTGAAGATCGATTTATCAGCTCAATGACCATAAAAGAGTTTAACGTTAAAAAAATAAAATCACATGTTAAGTTTAAATATGTTCATACTTCCTCGGATTACCAAAAAGTTTTAGACTTAAGGAAAGTTGCTTACGAACGAGTTGGAAAAATTGACTCAAAAAAGTCAAATGACCAAATGGGCGATATCTATGATGAACGTTCTCGAATTGTAGGAGCTTTTATTGGGGATCAGCTGATTGGTTCAGTCAGAGTCACCTTTTGCAATAAAAATGAAGATTATTTTGAATTGGAGGAATCACTAACACTTCCTAAGAAGATAGAAAAAAATTCTACAATTGAGATCAGTCGGTTGTGTGTCGCTACTGATTTTATCGGAACGGATTTAGTCCATGGGCTCATAGAAAGAGCAACCGAAATTGGTATCAAGGCAAAATGCCGCCATGTCATCACTTCGGCAACCGAAGATTTAGTACCCTTTTATAGAAAAATCGGGTTTAAACCCCATGGAAACGGATTCGAATTAAAAACACTTAAGGGCAAACTTCACTACCTTCTAGTAATGGATTCAAGATCAGCAATGCAATCTTATGGAATGAATCCTCTGTACTGGAAATTTACCTACAGTGACATTGTTGGATTCTTAAACCGTTATGGTCTAAACCCAAATGAGCATTTGCCGATTGTAAAGAAGTTGATCTTGAGAGTATCTCTTCTGCTTTTTCGAGCATTTTCGACACTGAAAAGATGGATTTCCTAGCTGGCTCGCACGCCTTGCTCATGACTAAAGCTTTTCATCAGGCGTTGTTGCTCTAGACCTAGTTGACGAATCAATGGTCCCATCGTTTTTTGATCTGGTACATCAAACACCTTAAAAGATTGCAACGCATTTCTGGTAAGAAAAATTAACTTTTTAACTAAAAAAACATTCAAAACTGAAGCGGCTAGGAACACTGCCAAAAGAAAAAACTGAAAGGTTTCTACTTCCATAACTTGGTCAACCTGACCTGTACTCAGGAACATTAAAGAGAACGATAAAATCAAACTCACAGCCAAAAAAGAACTTGCTAACAAGATCCCAACTACCACCCTGAAAATTCTAACAGAATAGTCTAGAGCGAGCTCTTTTAAAGCTCGCTCTAGATCTCTTGACTGTGCAACTTGTGTGCTCTTCCAGTAACTGCCCATGAAGGCGAATAGAAGTTTTTGTAGCATGTTGCTGCTTTGAACCATCGTATTAATACTGACTAGTGTTTTTTAAACATTCGTCCAACACCATACCCAAGCAGCAAGGCACCTAAGCCCACTCCAATCGCTGTGTGAATGGGGTACTTCTTAGCCGTATCTACAACTTTTTCAGATACTTCATGCATTTTATCTGAAGCATCGCTCATCGCCGATTCGGCTGATTTCACGACTTCTTTGATTTGATGCTTTGGTTCTGATTGTTCTTCTGCAGAGGGCTCTTTTTCCCTTAAAAAATTCCTTGATAACGCCATACTAACTTTCTCCTTCCTTTCTTTTTAGATCTAAGTCTAAAAAGACTCTTTTATCGTATTGATTTGTTGAATGTGTTGTTTCTGTTTTGGAATAAAGGTTCTATTGATAGCTGCCTTTTGAAATTCTGTGAGCTCATCTCGATTCAACATCCTTTTATAATAACTAAGGCCATAATTCTCGCCCTCTTTCAGTGCTTGAAGTGCAAGTCGCTCACTGAATAACTTAGATAGTCCAATATAAGCACTCACCAGAGAGCCCCAGAGTCCAGAATCCCCTTCTGGGTAGGCACCGCCAGTCACGGCTTCCTTTTTCCAAAATCGGACTGCCTTCTTATGATCAGAAACTAGCTCCTTTAGGCAGTCTCCTTCATTCATTTCTTTAAACTGGTCTTCTAGCTTTGAACACGCCTCGACTGCTGATAGTTCCCCTCGAATAATTTCATTAATCGAGATATTACTGACAGCAGCAGTAACACCACTTTCTTTCTGAGTCGGACCAGTCAAACTCCAATCAAAATTACTTTCGTACAATTTTTCGTTTCTCATTTTTATACCCCTTAATAGCTGATTGATCTAAATATTCATCCAATCAGATAGGCTCAAATTCTTAAACTCATTTAGAACGAACTTACTGAAGTGAATAATTAGCTTTTTCTGCTAGCTTTCTAATTTTCTTTTTCGCTTCATCAAGAGACTCTCCGTATCGACTTTGAATTTTTCCTGCAATCTGAGTTAAACTCCCTTGAGTTTGCTCGATATCATCGTCAGTAAGGTCACCCCACTGCTCCTGAATTTGTCCTTTTAACTTTTTCCAACTTCCTTTTGTCTCTTCTGTAATCATTTCTACTTTCCTTTCTTAATATTCCTTCTCAGATTTTTTTCAAATTTTACTGTTCACAAGATCAACATTTTAGTTTTTCTGCTCTTAACTTAACGAATTCCTATTTTCTCAAAAAAAACTTTCACTCTACTTTGAAATCTCTTCTTTCAGTTAAAGATTGAAGATGTCAAAAAACTCTAATTAGGTTAATTTAGAATCCTTCAACACCTCCAACCAATTGCTGACTAGTTAATCACGATTTACTTTTGTAATCTTCATAGATATGAAAATTAATGTTTAGTAATCTAGACATTAATTTTCATATCCCAAGAAGATTCGCCTGAATCCTCATATCAATTTTATTACTTAAAATAATCCTTCGGACGTTTCAAAATTTGATCCAACACTGAAATATGATAGGCTTGCATTGGAAGAAATGTTGACATCACCATTTCTTTTTGGCCTTGAGTGCATGAAGATCGATTATTCAGATTAACATAACTATGCTGATTGAGACACTCGCCTTCCTTAAGAGCTCGAATTAGTGTGCAGACATCTAAAGGAATAGTGTGCTCAAAGACACTCTCCAATATTCTTCCCCATGCCCTTAAATTTGGTTCAAGCATGATACTGGTGCTTGACATGCCTTGACTCCAAAACCTCACAGCAGCTTCATGGTTACACCTTAAGCTATCCAAAACAGTAGGATCAAAGTCACTTAATACCTTTCTGACTCTATTGTAGGCAGCACTTGCTGCTAACTCTTTCGAAAGGATACGATCTTGACTTGTCCTCACTTTTACATCGCTAATCTTCTCCGGCCTTAGTGCCAATATCTTTAGAAGTGAGCTTTGATTAAACTTTTGATTAATTCCCTGGTTAATTTCTTGATTCATTTTTAATTCCCCTTTTTGAATTTTAAATGATTGTTAGATTTTGTGATTTGTTATTTTTTTGCCCTTCAGTTTCATTCAATAAAGAATGTCTTATTGACCAGCCTGATAGAGTAGTCTGAATCCATAAAGAAATGATCCATCTCTATGGGCTCTATTGGCTTTAATCGATGTGATCTTCTAAAAAGATCCCTCGTTTTTTCTGGTGCACCTTTTTTTTCTAACCGATGCAGTTCGGAAACAGCTTTCTCATTTCTTTTTTTATGATCAATCGAAGATTGAAATAAAGTAGCCGCGTTTTCTGTCATTGGATCTTTACTTTCAATCATGGGAAAGTTTTTCTCAAAATTGATTTTCTTAATACTATTTTTTTGATGTTTGCTTTTTTTAATTCGCTTTAATTTTTTCTGTTTCATTTTTTCTCTCCTTCTTTCTAAGACCTTGTAAAATCCCAATCGTTAGATTACGGGGAGATATACGCCTGTTTATGGAATTATTCATTTTAGATTTTATTAATTATTTTTTAATCATGAACACAGCCTTAAGATATATCGATCACTTTTCAAGGACTGCTCTGCTGTTATTAAAAAATTACTTAAACAATAAAAACCATTTCAATTACATTTCGAGTTCGTAAATTATATAACGAGCGCTAAGCAACGCTAAAACAGGTCTTTAGGTTAAAATCACCAAGTTCAGTTTAAATTTAAGGATTTATTTTTTTTATTTATT
>CAYLWK010000128.1:0-3616 GCA_964387255.1 uncultured Oligoflexia bacterium | reverse complement strand
TCAGGTGGACCCCTCATTAATTTACATGGTGAAGTGATTGGAATTGCAAACGCAATTGATGCTCGCGCACAAGGAATTGGATTTGCAATTCCTATTAACTTAGTCAAAAAGGTGCTTCCAGAGCTGAAGTCTAAGGGCAGTGTTGCTCGTGGCTATATTGGGATTCTTGCCAATGAATTGAATGAAGAAGTTGCAAAAGAGATTGGAGTACCTCGTAAGACCAAAGGCCCCTTTGTGTCTCATGTTTACCCAGGAGAGCCTGCTGATCTAGCTGGCATCAAGCCCTATGATGTGATCTTGGAGTTCAATGGGAAAAAAGTTCTCTCATCATCAGATTTAATGAGAGCTGTCACTGAAGTCGAAGTTGGAAAAGCCGCGCCCATTAAAATTCAACGAGGCAAAAAAATCATGACCTTCAAAATCAAGATCAAAGACCGACCTCAACAAAACCAAGCGCAAAAGCCTGACACTCAAACTTTTAAGGAGCCCGTAAATACGGGAATGATCATCGAAGATTACGCCCGACGAGAGGGCGTCTTGGTGACAGAAGTTTTTCGAGGAGGCCCCGCTGATCAAGCAGGAGTCCAAGCAGGGGATTTAATTTTTGAAGTCAACCGAAAGAAAATTGATACTAAAAAGCAATTCTATTCAGTCGTTAAATCTAAAAAATCGTATCTCATTCGAGTTCTTCGTCAACAACAAGATGTAGATCGATTTGTCGTTTTAGTTTTGAACCTAAGCTCCAAATAGCTAAAAGCACTGTCTAAGTAGGCAAAAAGTCCCTCAAATTAGTTTACTCAGCTGAGGCCATGAGCTTCCCTTGACAAGCCTAGAATCATGCCCATTTTACAATTAGGTAAAGAAAAAGAAATCAGCTAAGTCGAAGTGAAAAATTCGATTCGGCGAGGTTCGAGAGGCAGGAAGGTAAAATGCAAGTATCCCAGCATCCTCAGGGGCAGGCACAAGAAAAAGCACTTGAAAAATATTGTTTAGATTTAACAAAAAAAGCTCGTGAGCAAAAATTAGATCCAGTGATTGGGCGTGATGATGAGATTAGAAGAGTGATTCAAGTTTTATCTCGAAGGACTAAGAATAACCCGGTTTTGATTGGTGAGCCTGGAGTTGGAAAGACTGCGATTGCAGAAGGGTTAGCTCAGCGGATTGTGAGTGGTGATGTTCCTGAAAATTTAATGGAAAAAAGTTTACTAACGTTAGACTTGGGGGCATTGATTGCCGGGGCAAAATTTCATGGAGAGTTTGAAGAGCGCTTGAAAGCAGTTTTAAAAGAGATCAATCAGTCGAAAGGACAGTATGTTTTATTCATTGATGAGCTTCATACATTAGTGGGTGCTGGTCAAACTTCAGGAGCAATGGATGCTTCTAATATGTTAAAGCCCGCTCTAGCACGAGGGGAGCTGCGATGTGTGGGTGCGACGACGTTGGATGAGTATCGAAAGTACATTGAAAAAGATGCGGCTCTGGAGCGTCGATTTCAGCCCGTTTATGTGAATGAGCCTTCGGTTGAAGACACGATTAGCATTTTAAGAGGTTTAAAGGAGAAATATGAACTCCATCATGGTGTGAGTGTTCGAGATTCAGCGCTGGTAGCGGCGGCGGCTCTTTCAAACCGTTACCTTACAGATCGATTTTTACCCGATAAAGCCATTGATTTAGTAGATGAGGCGGCTTCAAAATTGCGAGTGGAGATCGATTCTCGGCCGGAAGCCATTGACCAAATCGAACGAAAAGTGCTTCAGTTAGAGATTGAACGGCAGGCCCTTAAAAAAGAGAAAGACGATGTTTCAAAAGAGCGCTTGAGAAAGATTGCAGATGAATTAGATCAAATTCAAAAGGAAAATGCAGCGTTAAAAAAACAGTGGGAAGAGGAAAAAAAAGCTGTCAATGAACTCAAGTTGATTAAACAAGAGTTAGATCAGGCAAGAAAAGAGGCTGAGCAAGCTGAACGAAGTGGCAATTTAGAAAAAGCAGCAGAGCTGAAATATAGTAAAATCATTCAACTTGAGAAAGCTCTTGAAGAAAAGACAAAGGCTCAGGGTAGGAATGAAAATCATCTTCTACGGCAGGAGGTCTTAGAATCGGATATTGCCGAAGTAGTTTCAAAGTGGACCGGAATTCCGCTCAAGCGACTCAATGAAAGTGAGCAGGAGAAACTCCTTCACATGGAAGAAAACCTTGAAAAACGAGTTATTGGGCAAAAGCGAGCGATTCAGGTAGTTTCAGATGCGATTCGACGGTCTCGAGTGGGATTACAGTCAACACAGCGTCCTATTGGATCTTTTTTATTTTTAGGCCCAACAGGAGTCGGGAAAACCGAGACAGCCAAGGCACTTGCTGAATTTTTATTTGATGATGAGAAAGCCATGGTTCGCATCGATATGAGCGAGTACATGGAAAAACACTCAGTTTCACGAATGATCGGTGCACCTCCGGGATATGTAGGTTATGAGGAAGGGGGATCGTTAACTGAAGCCATTCGTCGTCGACCTTATTCAGTCGTGCTTTTAGATGAAGTTGAAAAAGCCCATCCAGATGTATTTAACATCTTTTTACAAATCTTAGACGATGGTCGAGTCACAGATGGTCAAGGAAGAACGGTAGATTTTTCAAATGCCATTATCATCATGACCTCCAATATTGGCAGTCAGATGATTTTAAATGAGGAACCTTCCGAGGCTCGAAATCAAAAAATCATTGAAGGTTTAGGGGAGTATTTTCGACCGGAGTTTTTAAATCGTGTGGATGACACCGTGATTTTTGAGAACCTTCAAAAAGAGCATCTCTACAGGATCTTAGATCAGTCCTTGAAAGAGCTCAATGTCCATTTACGTGACAAGCGTATGGAGCTTGAGATCACTCAGGACGCAAAAACGCTTCTTTGTGAGAAAGGATATAGCCCTCAGTATGGAGCTCGACCGTTGAAGCGAGTTTTTCAAAAAGAGGTCGAAAACCTCCTTGCTCGAGAGATTTTGGAGGGTCGATATAAACCAGGTGCCAAAATACGCCTAAATGTTAAGGATTCTAAACTTTATACGGAATCTAAATGAAAAAAAAATATAGGAGTGATAGCTTAAACCCATTCAATCTAATACACTATTAAATGGGTACTGTGTTTTTGGGCACAAGGGTTAGAAAGTATGGAAATTACCGAAATCAAGGTATTTCCCGTCCAAGAAGAACGACTAAGGGCTTACATCACGATTGTCTTAGACGGGTGTTTTGTCATCCGAGATTTAAAAATTATCAACGGCTCCAACGGGCTGTTCGTCGCTATGCCAAGTAAAAAGCGTAAAGATGGCAGCTATCGTGATATTGCTCACCCTCTCAATAAAGACACTCGAACTGAGATGGAAGAACAGATATTGAATTCTTATCTCGACACGATTAATCAAAAAAAGGAAAAATCGAGCTCAAAATCAGGGTCTGAAGAGAACCTTCTTGATGCACAAAGCCAGACAGAATCAGAATCAGAGCCAGAAGGTGTTTCCTAACCGCAGTTTTAGGATGAATGTAAGGTAAGAAGCACTCTCCAATCAGAAGTGTGATTTCAGTTCTCATTGATTATTCCTAGGCATCATGATAATTCCTTTGCTCCGGA
>CAYLWK010000127.1:0-3154 GCA_964387255.1 uncultured Oligoflexia bacterium | reverse complement strand
ATTAGGTCTAACTTCTATCCACTAACACCTTTGTGAACGGTCCTTGACCCTCAAGCCATAACATATTAAGAAGGGTTCTTCTTACTAAAGACCCTTAAGGATTGGAATGGAAAATATGGATTCTTTTGTTAATGAGATTAGTGAATGGTTAGAGCTCATTGTGGGCTACGTCTGGGGAATCCCTTTGGTTGTGATTTTGGTGGGAAGCGGTTTGTTGCTCACCGTGATCTTAGGTGGCGTGCAGATAAAAGGTTTTCGTCATGCTCTCAGTGTAGTGCGAGGAAAATATGATAATCCTGACGAACCGGGTGAAATCACTCCGTTTCAAGCACTGTGTACCGCACTTTCTGCAACCGTAGGGTTGGGCAATATTGCAGGAGTTGCAATTGCAATTTCAGTCGGAGGTCCAGGCGCTGTCTTTTGGATGGTGATGACTGGGCTTGTGGGCATGGCAACGAAGTTTGCTGAATGCACACTTTCTGTGAAATACCGAAAGGTTGATTCTAAAGGCGTCGTTCATGGTGGACCGATGTACTACATCGAACGCGGCCTAGGAAAAAAATGGAAGCCTCTTGCAGTCTTTTTTGCATTCGCGTGTATTTTTTCAAGTTTCGGCGCAGCAAACATGTTTCAAACCAATCAGGTCGCTTCTATTTTAAATGAAAGTTTTAATCTTCCTCCATTGATGGTGGGTTTGGTGATAGCTTTTCTGGTAGCGATTGTGATCATTGGTGGGATTAAGCGTATCGGACAAGTTACCTCTGTTTTAGTGCCTTTTATGGGCGCAATTTATGTCTTGGGTGCAGTTTTAGTGATTGGAATCAATATTTCTGAAGTTCCTGCGTTGATTGGACAAATTATTAATGATGCTTTTTCAGGAACTGCTGCAGTGGGCGGATTCACAGGGGTTGCTTTTCGTCAGGTCCTCGTTCAAGGCGTGAGACGTGCGTGCTTTTCCAATGAAGCCGGTTTGGGATCTTCGCCCATCGCACACTCAGCAGCTGCGACGCATGAGCCAGTTCGAGAGGGTGTGGTTGCACTTCTTGAGCCGTTTATTGACACTGTTGTGATTTGCTCTATGACGGCACTTGTGATTTTAATGTCCGGCGCTTGGACACAAGATATAGGCGCGATGGGCGGAGTTGAACTGACTGCTGTCGCATTTAATACAGCGATTCCTGGTTTTGGAACTATTTTCGTTCCCATCGCTGTCACGCTATTTGCTTATTCAACCCTTTTAAGCTGGTCTTATTACGGCGAGAGAGCAATGGACTACCTTTTAGGCAATAGTAAACACATCGATCGAGGACTTTTAGTCTATAAAACTCTATTCTGTGTGTTTGCAGTTGTGGGTGCTGTTTGGAATATTCGACCAGTATTGGCCTTTTCTGACATCATGCTCGGACTGATGGTCGTGCCCAATATGATTGCGGTGGTTCTTTTGATCCCCGTCCTTCGAAAAGAAGCATCTAGTTACTTCTCTCGTCTTTCTGAAGGTGGATTTGATCAAGAAGCCAAGGATGCTGAGAAGGCCAGAAAACGCGCTGCAAGTAAATTAGCGCTTTCTTCATGAGAAACGACACAGACAGAAACTCCTTGGTTAAGTGATCGAGATTTATAGAAAAATGTGCGTCCAGAGTGAACGACTTTAATTAACTCTGGACGTCTCTCGCATTTTTCTCCTATATCTATCCCATAGATCCCAACACGATAGTTGATTTTAATAATCTATTTCTGTATTCAATCGATGTGAGGAGAACCCATGAAGCTATTTATCGATTCAGCGAATGTTGAGGAAATCCAAAAAGCAGCATCAACCGGCCTTGTTGATGGGGTCACGACCAATCCTTCCCTTGTGGCGAAGTCTGGGCAGGAGTTTAAACAAGGGCTGAAAAGGATATGCGATGTTATTTCTGGTCCAGTCAGCGCTGAAGTAACGGCATTGGATGCACCTGGTATGATCGAGCAAGGTCGATCACTGGCTCAGATTGCTTCGAATATCGTCGTTAAAGTCCCTTTGACAATTGAGGGCTTGAAAGCAACCCAAGCGTTCTCTAAGGATGGCATTCAAACCAACGTCACTTTGTGTTTCTCTACGAATCAAGCCTATTTAGCCGCAAAATCAGGAGCAACTTACGTCTCCCCTTTTATTGGACGACTTGATGATATCGGCCAAGAAGGGATGGATTTGATCGGCGATATTCGTGCTGTTTATGATCAGTATGGCTATTCCACTCAAATCCTTGCTGCAAGCATCAGGCATTCCGAACACGTGCTTCAATCGCTGCGTTATGGTGCTGACGTAGCCACAATGCCGTATGCGGTTTTTGAAAAGCTCATTCATCACCCACTCACAAGTTCTGGATTAGATCGTTTTTTAGATGACTGGAAAAAATCAGGGTTAAGTCTATGAGACCAGAGCTTTGGCTAAAATTGAGTCTCATCAGTCTTACTTTGACACTGTCCTCTTGGGCTCAAGATGGCGAAAGCCGCTTTGATCAAGCTTATGATCAAAGAAACGAACAACTCACGCGGGAGCAGATTCGTGAAGAGTTTGTTGAAAAGTTAAATCAAAGAAGACAGATTGAGGGGGAACCAAGCAGCCAGCGTAATAATAATCAACCCTCTCTCCAGGAGCTTCCTCCTGAACAAGTCTCTGACGCAATCGAAAGACTTGTGAATGGAACTCGTGACCGTCCCTCGAGAGGAAGAGAACCCAAGGCGGACCTAGAGCGACAGAAAGCCTCTCGCCCTTCCAAAATTCAAGTCGTCACCACGCCGCATGCTCTAGGGGAAACCCCTTCGGTAGCTATCGATCTTTTTGGAGACCCGATCATCCCAGTTAACCAAAAACCATCCACTTTCTCACAAAAAGAAAGCCTCCTCCCGTCAAAACCACAAGAAAAGCAGGCTGAAAGCCCATCGCAGAAGGTAAAAAGTTATTTTACTCCATCATCTCCTTCGAATGTGCCTCAAGCATCTCATAAAAAAAAACCGTCTTCTAAAAGATCTGAAACTAAACAGTTGCAGAAAGATAAGATTAAGAAAACTCAAGCAAGCCCTGCTCAGCGTCTTGAGGCGCCTCTGCTTCGAGAAAAGCCTATTGCGGATTGGTCGCATCCATCATTTTCTCTCGACTTAGCTTTTTCAACTG
>CAYLWK010000126.1:0-5131 GCA_964387255.1 uncultured Oligoflexia bacterium | reverse complement strand
TTCCCACCTCTGGCCTTTCGCCATTCATCATTCCTGGGCAGAAGAAACAAAAGAAAAACAAAGCACTGATCATCGAACCCAATCAGCGGATCAAGCCTATATGCAGCGAGAATCTGAAGCCAAGGCTCGTAAAGCGCTTTCTATTTATCGCAGACTTCACACGGAAAGAGAACGACACCCCGATTATGCCTGGAAAACGGCGATGGCAAGCTACTATGTGGGCTTGCACCACCCCAAAAATGAAAAAGAAGCGGAAATGCTTTTTGAAAAAGGCGAGGAAGCTGCCAGAGAAGGATTTTTGTTTAACGAAGACTGCGCTCCTTGTTACTTCTGGGCCGCGGTAAACAATCTACTTTGGGGACAAAAAGGAGGAAGTCTGCGTCTTTTATTCGTAATCCGAACAGCGCAAAAAAACCTAGAAAAAGTGAACCAATTAGATGAAACAGTTGCCTATGCGGGAGGCTGGAGAACCCTAGGTCAAATCGAAGTGGGGTTACCTGGTTTTTTTGGGGGAAGTGATGAAAGAGCAGAACGTTATTTTAAAAAAGCCATCGAGATTGTTCCGGAAAAACCCATCAACTATCTTTATTTGACTCGACTTTATCTTGAACAGATGGATCAACCAGAAAAAGCACTTGAAGTGGCCAATAAAGCCGTCCGGCTGCCACCCCCTCCCGAGCATGATGTTGAAAATCGTCATGCACTGAGGGATTTGCAAAAAATTCTTAAAAAAAAGCTTTCAAACGTCACGCTTTCTAAAAAAGAAAATCTTCCGTTTTCCGTTCAACAATAACTAACACGTGAAAATTGAATCTCTTTCGGTGAATACTCGGCGTCGTTTGGAAATGCTAGGCCAATCCAAAATTTCTTTTAACTCACCCAGGAACCAAAAGATGTGTGTCATTCAATCAAAAATGTTTTTCTTATGGTCACTATTAAAGACAGATAGAAACAAGAGTTGCGTACAAGAACGTGTTACCTGAAGAGTCACTCAGTTAAAGGATGAAAATTGTTTGATTTGCTTGTTCTAGATTCGAATCAGAGTCAAGCGGCTATTTTGTTTAGGATCATTGAATTTAAAGAGCAATTTATTATCTTTTTTTTATTCAATAATCAGAGTACCCAGAGTTGTCATGGCGGCTGTAAGGCATTTTACTTCATTTTTTCAAATCTGGATCTTACTTCAAAGTTCAATTGCCGCTTTCGCATCTTCTGAGGATCAATGCAGAACCGTATTTACTCGCTCTCCTGAAGTAAGAAAAATTTTATCCGAGTCAGGACCTCATGAAACGGTAGCGTTGATGGCAGAAATCTTAGCACCCACTGGCTTTGATTTGGTAGGCTACTTTGCAAAACATGGAATCAACTGCGGAGTTTCTGTGGGCAGAGAAGGCGTCGGGGGAGGAGCGAGACTGGCTATGAATACTTATAGCCATTTTGTAGTGCTCGAACTCACGCCAGATCTTTTAGAAAAGTTTTACCGAGAAGCAAGTTTTGAAGAGGTTGAAGTAATCGGGGTATATCCTCACAACATGCTTTCAATCATTCAGTTTGTTGAAAGAACACAAAGAGTTAATCGGAAAAGAAAAAGAAACTAGCCCTTTCTCTGATTAAACCGTATCAATTTAGTTTTAGCCTCTTAAAAAGCTTATGATCCCCTGAAGAAACTCAGGTGCTCCCCCGCTCAACTCGGTCACTCCAGGGAGTCTACTTTCCCTTGGAATTCGTGACTGACTATGATAGCCCTACGGGTAGTTGAAAGTGACGCGATTGCTTACTTCTTATTAAATTAAGGGGTGATCAAGATAAAGCGTGACATTTAAAGAGCGGGCTGTGGCCCGCTTTTTTTTTATCGAACGCCTCGATAATTGGGGCAAAGTGGATGATCAATAAAGTCGATTTTGACTGAAGGATCATGGCAGCGATTTTTGTAACATCCAAGCAAGGGATTTGAAGTCTTGGGGTGGTAGGTCCCCTCAAAGGCCATGGGTGCAACCCCATTTCTTGTAAGTAAAAGGTTTAGAAAGACGGTTTAAAAATGACTGAGGCATCTCGAACTCAAGCGGTTAAGCCAGAGCAATCAAATAGAAACCTCAAAGAAGCGCTCATTGTGTGGGTGGATGAGCTCATCCTTGACATTGGCTACCGGGTAGTTGACCTGGAAATCCATCGCGGAAAAGGTGCGAAACTACAGATTTTCATCGAGCCGCAATTAGGCTCTGAAAAAACCTCGATCACCGTAGATGATTGTGCACGAGTGTCACAATTTTTAGATCAGCCCTTAGACACTTCCGAGTTACTCGGTAACATTTTTAAAGGGGGCTACGACTTAGAAGTTTCTTCACCTGGAATCAATCGACCGCTTAGAACGATGAATGATTTTGAGAAATTTGTGGGTCAAAAGGCAAAGATGAGTTTGTTTCGTTCACTCACTGAAGAGGAAATCGAAAACGACTCGTTTATCCAAAAAAATCCACGCCAGAAGCTTTTCTTAGGTGAATTAGTAGGAACAGAGAGAGAAAAACAAAAAATTATTTTGAACGTACCGAAAAACAAACTGGAATCTGAGAATGTAAAAATTCCAATTGGGCTCGTCTCCAAAGCAAACTTAGATCCGGAGATTGATTTTGAGAAAGGAAAACAAAAATGAATGCCTCTGAGCTTTCAAAAGTAATCGAAACTGTAGGTCGAGACCGAGGAATTAAACGAGAAATCATTATCACCGCGTTGGAACAAGCAATCCTCGCTGCCGCGCAAAAAAAGTATGGTCCAAATGCTCAATTGGAAGCACATTATAATGATGAAACCGGAGAAATTGACGTCTTTCTTTTCAAAAAGGTTGTGGAAAGTGAAGATGAAATGCTCGAGGAAATCGAAGAGATTCAGATTGAAGAAGCGCGAAAATTAGATCCTGAAGCACAGCTCGGAGATGAGCTTGGTGTTAAGGTAGACACTGATTTTGGTAGAATTGATGCTCAAACAGCCAAGCAGGTTATTTTTCAACGCGTTCGTGATGCAGAGCGAGAGATTATTTATAATGAATACATTCACCGTAAAGGTGAAATCATCACTGGAATTGCTCGTCGTGTTGAACGCGGTAGTCTCGTGATTGACCTAGGGAAAACGGATGCGATCTTACCGCGCAGTGGCGTGATTCCTGGAGAACAGTTTCGCCCAGGCGATCGAGTACAAGCATTCTTAAAAGATGTGCAAATCACGGCGAGAGGACCTCAGATTGTCCTAAGCCGAACGGCACCTGAGTACTTGATTAAACTTTTTGAAATGGAAGTTCCTGAAATTCGAGATGGCTTGATTGAAGTCAAGGGTTGTGCAAGGGAAGCGGGAGCTCGAGCTAAAATCGCCGTCCATTCCAAAGACCGAGACGTAGACCCAGTGGGAGCTTGCGTAGGAATGAAAGGGATTCGAGTTCAGAATGTGATCCAAGAGCTAAAAGGTGAGAAAATTGATATCATTCCCTGGACGGACAATCCTGTGATGTTTGTGCGATCAGCCCTCTCTCCTGCGGACATTTCGTCGATTAACGTTGACGAAACGAATCAATCCATGGAAATTATGGTAGAAGATGATCAGTTATCGCTAGCAATTGGGCGAAAAGGTCAAAATGTCCGTCTTGCGGCCCAACTAAGCGGATGGAAATTAGACATTATTTCTAAGTCTAAACTTCAAAAACGAACCACGGATACGGTCTTTAATTTACAAAATATTGAGGGAGTCAATGAGACGCTTGCTCACTCCATTGTACAAAATGGATTTACGAGTGTTCGTGAAATTGCTTCAGCTGAGATTACAGCCCTTCAGAAGATACCAGGGTATGAAACGGAAGAAAGCGCCACTGAGTTAAAGAAAAAAGCTCAAGTAGTGATTGAAAAAGCTGGCGACATTCTAGCTGCTCCAGAAGAAAAGGTGGATGTCAAAGTGACCTCGTTTGATTCCACTGGTCAAGAAGTCAATGCTGCCTCTGACGGTGATGCAAAAGCACAAGCAGAGCAACGGCTGCAAGAAATGATGAAAGAGCAAAACAAAGAAGATGCAAAAGAAGAAGGATCTAGAGACCGTCAGTGAGTGAGATTGTAAATTAGAATTGAAAGCAGTAGAAAAGCTATAAAACAGAAAGAACGTTTGCATGAGTAATGGGTATGAGCCAATGAAAGTTTATGAACTCGCAAAAGAGCTCGGAGTAGACTCTTTGTCTTTGTTAGATAAGCTAAAAAAAATTGATATTTCAGTGAAAAGCCACATGAGCAGCCTCGATCCGAAAGAGGTAGAAAAGGCAAGATCCAACTTTTCAACTAAACTCAAGTCAAAGTCCGGAACGGGTGCAAAAAAAGCAAAAACGAAAACTAAAAAACGCACCTCAACCGCTCGAACAGCTAAAAAAACAAAGGCTGTCTTAAAAAGACGTAGCGCTGCTGGAGCCACAACAAAAACAGCACCTACGGCTACTGAAGCTGCTGCTCCTGCAGAAGTCGCACCCCCCGAGTCAACTTCTCCACAAAAAACAGTGATTAAACGCACGGCTCCAGTGATCCGAAGAAGAACGGAAAACGATGGCACGACCACTTCAACTGAGATTCGAAAGAAAACCCTCCGAGGTGCTAAGAAAAAAACGTCAACTCCTGCAGGCGGCACCGACGCACAGGAAGTCAAAAACGAGCAAGATGATTCCGCTCCAATTGAACAAACCCATGAAATGACGACTGTTGAAATCAAGAAAAAACCTGAGAAGAAGAAGCTTCTAAACTTCGTTCAGGGTGGCATCCAACCGGAAAAGCGAAACAGTCTTCAGATTGTAAAACCTGCTGAAAAGAAAAGACCAAAGCCTCAAGGCCCGGGAGTCACTGCGACAGACCCAAGCATGGTTCCTGATCCAAATGCGCCCGCTGGAAGAACCGGTCGTGGAAAAATCATCAAGATGAATAAAGAAAGTCTTGATCGAATGGCCCTGGAAGAGGCTGCAAAGAAAAAAGGCGGCGGTGGTGCGCGAGAACCGCGACGACCTGAGGATGTGAAATTTGCGGACTATCGAAAAAAAGAGATGGTCTTTCTTCCAAAAAAGAAGCGTATCCCACCAGGAAAAGAGCTTCGAAAAACTCAAATCACAACTCCAAAA
>CAYLWK010000125.1:0-4733 GCA_964387255.1 uncultured Oligoflexia bacterium | reverse complement strand
TTTGGGAACAATGTATCGACTTGCAATCTCTATTTTTTCATCAATTGTATAGCTGGGAATTTCAATTACCTCAAGCCTATCCCTCAAAGCAGGAGGAATCGCTTCCAAAACATTTGCGGTAACAATAAAAAATACGTTCGACAGGTCATAATCTATATCTAAATAATGATCTTGAAACTTTGAATTTTGTTCCGGATCAAGTACTTCCAATAGAGCACTCGCAGGGTCTCCCTGAAAGCTAAAAGCAAGTTTGTCAATTTCATCCAACATAAAAACTGGATTATTAGTTCCACTACGCTTAATACCTTGAATAATTCTTCCAGGCATTGCTCCTACATAGGTCCTTCTGTGACCTCTTATATCTGATTCATCTCGAATACCCCCCAAACTTGCGCGTATAAATATTCTGTCCAGAGCATCTGCTATACTCTGACCAATACTAGTTTTTCCGACTCCGGGTGGGCCCAAAAAACATAAAATAGGACCTTTTATCATCCTCTTTACCTTCAAAACTGCAATGTACTGTAGAATACGTTCCTTTACTTTCTCCAAACCAAAATGACTTTGGTCTAATACTTTTCTTGCTTGTTTTAAATCAATCTCTTTATTGGATGCGGACTTCCAGGGCATTTCAATAATCCAATCCAAATAGTTTCTAATCACATGATACTCCGCTGAAGACGAAGGTAATGCTTGGAGTCTTTTCAGTTCATTTTTTGCTACTTTTTTTGCTTCAGGAGGCATGATTGATTTTTTGATCCTCTCATTAAAATCAACAGCTTCAGGATCTTCACTTTCTCCAAGTTCCTCTCGAATAGCGTTCAGTTGTGCTCTTAAATATACCTTTCTTTGATCCTGACTCATTCGCGAAGTCATTTTCTCTTGAATATCTTTCTGGACTAACAATATCTCTCTTTGCTCTTTGATTAAATCCAAGAGTGTTTCCATCCTTTTTAAGACATTGGGCTCTTCTAAAAGTTTTTGATTTTTTTCTATTGGAATATTTAGATAAAGAGAACATAGGTGAGTTAATTGAATAGGTTCATTAATTTCACCTGCAATAGCTTTGACAAAATCTTCTGTGTGGGCAAGTAGCTTCAAATTTTCTATCAAACTTTGTTTTAGACTTAAGAAAATGCCTTTTGTTTTTGTATCTTTTTCACTATATATATCTGGAACTTCGTTACCACTTCCAAATAGACAACCTTCTTTTTCAAAGAAAGAATCTATTCTGAATCTTTGCTTTCCTCGAATAGAGATTTGAATTCCAGTTTTGCTATCTCCGAGTAAATGCTCAATTTTTGAGAGAACACCGACGTCATAAAGATCTGAGATCTTAGGATCACGTATGGTCTGATTATTCTTTTGTGTAATCACTAAAATCATTCCGCCTCTTTTTTCGGCGCTTTGAATTGATAGAATACTTTTCTTTCGTCCCACTACTAAAGGCAAGGAAAGCCCTGGAAATGCTATCGTATTTTTCACAGGAAGAATTGGGTATTCAATTAAATTAGAGTTCATAATATTCAAAAAGAATGCATAAAAAATGCCACATGTCTTTTATAGTAATTTAAAAGCACTATCGAAGATAACTGAATATTTTTTATTAAATTTAAATTGAAAATTGAGATAATTTGGCCCACCTTTGAGATTTCAGGTCACACAACACACGAAAGAATATTCTTAAAAATTAGTCGATTTCGGCATGGCAATTGCTTTTAGATCCATATTCAAGGAGGTTATTATGCCCATTCAAGACTTAATTCATAAAGAGATTCATACTTGTTCTCCTACTACTACGATTAAAGAAGCCGTAGCTATTATGAGAAAGAATGATATAGGCTCAGTGGTAGTAATTAAAAATCAGAAACCTATTGGTATCCTTACTGATCGAGACATTGTTTTACGTTGTGTTATTAACGACATTGATTGTAGCAAAGCAAAAGTAGAAGATGCCATGACTCGAGCAATTGAAACCATTCCCCTAGGATCAGGTGTTCAAGAAACAATAGATCGTATGAGAATGAAAAAAGTAAGAAGAATGCCCGTAGTCGATAAAAAGGGCAGAGCAATAGGAATTCTTTCAATGGAAGATCTACTTCAAATGCTCTCCAAAGAGCTAAGTAATTTATCAGAAGCTGCGCTAGCCTTTGAACATTCTAGTCCGACTATAGATTGACATTCTTATTTTTTAATATTTTTTGAAATCAATAAAAAAAAAGAAAGCTTCTTTTTATTAATCAGATACTCGTCAATAGGCTACTGGAAAGACTTTCCTAGTGGCCTATTAAGACGTTAAGTCAGTGCTGCTCAAGTTTGGTACCGACACACTCAAAAACTGTACAAGTAAAACAATGGAAAAAGGTTTATTAGCAACTTCTTAAAGTATTATAAATTTTCTTTCATCCACTATTACTCACTACAGATACCATTTACTTTTATTTATTTTTAGTTACTGAACTTATATTTGACCTGATGGTAGACTTAATCTGGGCTAATTCAACTAAATTACAGCATTCAGTTATCAATATATAGATTTGAGGCTGTCTAGCTTAGTGAATTTTGTGATATTTTATTCCAAAAATGTACAAAATAATCACGCTTTTCTTTCGATATATCCCTTAGATTGTATTCAGACAGACTAAAGATATTTGGCACAACTGTTGCTATAACAAAATATTATTAGTCTAATTATTGGGAGGTGAAGGATGAAATCATTAGCACTCAAAAGCAGTATTGGAAAAATGGACTTTTCGGAATGCCTGGAAAAGAGAAGATTTATTCGAAAGAATAAGGAGAAAACGAAAGAGGGAAAGAGATGTACTATTTGTAATAGATCATTCAAACCCAGGTGCTCTCAAGAACGGTTTTGTATAGGCTGTAGAAAAGAAAGTGAAATTTATAAGTATGCTGAATGGTTAAAAATATTTTGAAGCATGTTTATGGGGAAATACAATGGAAATACTTTCATCATTGTATCCTTTGGTAGTCTTTCTTGTATGTACACTTATCATTGCATTTTCCTAATAAATCCATTTTCAAACTGGAGATTGCACAGATAATGTCTATTCATGTGTACTTAAAAGATTGTTGTTGTTATTAAATTTAGGAGGTTGATTGAGATGAATCAAAAAGAAATAAAACATCAATGGGCCAAGGTCAGACCAAAAGTAAAAAAGCAATGGTCTAGATTGACGAAAGAAGAACTAGAAAGTGCTTCAAATGGAAAACTAGCTAACTTAACAGATAGTTTAGAGAAGCATTATGGCTATACAAGAAAAGAAGCTCTGGAAAAAATTGAAGAGTTTAGCAGAAGTCTTCAGTAATTTAACTAATTTTAGCAAGGTCAATTTTGAATCAAATCGGACGAACTTTTTTAAGATTTAATTCAAAATTGACCTTGCTATTTAATATCAATTATTAAAATCATCTCAAAAAAAAATAAACTGAAAGACGAGATAGAGTCTGCACTAGATAATTTTTTGAACAAGGTAGAGGTTTACTTCGCATCACTATCTGATCCAAGAATTTATCGAGTCTAATTCTTTCTACCAAGTCAGATTCCCTTTTGGTGAACAGCTACAATTCGACTAATATTTTCAAATTTGCACTCACATGCCATCTGACGTATTCATTCCCTTCCAAAGGGATTGAATACTAAATGTAGTCCACCAACCTTAAATTTCATTTTTCTAAAAAGATCTCTCATATTTCTTTCTTCTAAAACATCATATGGAATAAAAAAACCTTACCTGCAAAATCATTACGCTTAAGAGCAATCTAGGTTGGTGTTCTGATGGCTTTAGGATTCAGTGCTGGAATGGAGAGAGAGTTGAAGTTGCATTCAGCCTTGATTGCTGTGATCGAGAAGTGATTAACTGGGTAACTTCATTGAGAGGCATTGATGGCGAGATTGTCCGCAATCTGATGCTTCAGAGTATTGAGAATCGGTTCAGGCACCGAGCTAAAGTTAATCAATCCATCGAGTGGCTCACTGACAACGGACCAGGGTATGTGCCACGCGAAACTGTGAGCTTTGGAGGGTCACTGGGCCTTCAGATTTGCACCACTGCTCCATATAGCCCTGAAATTAACGGGATAGCTAAAGTCTTTCTGAAAACCTTCAAACGTGATTATGCGTATGTGGGTGACTTGTCATCGGCTGACAGAGTGCGTGAGCAATTGAATGAATGGATTGAGGACTACAATGAAAATTCACCCCACAAAGGCCTTGGCATGAGGTCACCAAGAAAAGAGTATCGAAGAGAAAATCGAGCTAGCTGAACTGTCCACTCGGACTGGGGCAAACCCAATCAGCAACTTTAAACTCAAAGCTATTTTAAAAAAATTCAAGAGCGGTTTGACACTCAACTTATGAGGAAGACTCAGTCCCAAGTCCTATTTTCTTATTAAAACAAAATATCAAATTATTATTTATTTCAACTATACATCAATACCGCATTTCAGGCACAAGAACTTTAAACTCCAGCTTCTTCCAGTAGTCTTTAGGATCCTTAAGTCTCTCCCTATTCAAGCGTCTTTCCAACTCTTCATATTTGTCTTGGGTTAAACTTGATTCCAATATAACTTTCAAGGCTTCTTCATTTTGATCGTTTAGCTCAAGCGCTCGTATTAAATAGATTCCCACGGGCAAGCCCGTGGTCCTTACCGTTACAGCTTCATACGAAGCTGACCTGAATCCTGGTGTCCCTGGTGTTCAACATAGTTTTTAA